>JBIKMK010000559.1:0-3563 GCA_044359315.1 Bryobacteraceae bacterium
GTTCATCCACGGTCTTGTGCGAGGCAGGCATCCGGCTGCCACCGGCGGGCATCTTGAGCGCGTCGCCGCCGGAGCCATCGATCTCATTGGTGAAGTCGATAAAGCCGGGGGCATCCCCGGGCTCGCCTGCTTCCACCAGCATGGCACCGGCGCCATCGCCAAACAGGATACAGGTGGAGCGGTCCTGATAGTCAATGATGCGCGACATCGTATCGGCACCGATCACCAGAACTTTTTTGTGAGCCCCGCCCTTCACCAGGTGGGCGGCCGTCGTCAGTCCGTAGACGAAACCGGAGCAGGCGGCGATCAGGTCAAAGCCCCAGGCACCCTTTGCTCCCAACCGGTCCTGCACCAGGCAGGCCGTAGCCGGGAAGAGCATGTCGGGAGTGACGGTGCAGACGATGATGGCGCCAAGTTCAGTGGCGTCGATGCCGCGACGGCTGAGCGCCACCTTCGCGGCCTCGTAGGCGAGATCGGAAGTAGCCATCTCCGGCGGTGCGATGTGGCGCGTGCGGATACCGGTCCGCTCGACGATCCAGTCGTCAGTGGTCTCGACCAGGCGTTCGAGATCCTGGTTCGTCAGGAGGCCCGGAGGGGTGTAGGTACCGAGGGCCGTGATTCGAGCTGTAGGCAAGTGGTCCAAACTGGTAATGTTACATTGCTATGCAAAGGCAAGTCGAGAGCGTTCCGTCGAATGGTCTACTCTTCCCGGTGAACGTCGAATCCTCGCTGTTGTTTGAAACGCCCAACCAGTTGTACGCACGGGTTTTCCGGACGCTGCGGCCGCGCACCGCGGTACCGGCCATTCGAGTGGAGTACCGGCGCTTCGCCGGTGCCAATTCCAACATCCGGCTGAGCGGCGGCGAAATGGTGGTGCGGATCGCCGATTTGCTGGAGGGTGCCCCGGCTCCGGTGGCGGAGGCGCTGGCCTTTATCCTGGTCTCAAAACTGTTCCGCCGGCCCGTGGAGCCGGTCTACCCGCATCGCTATCGGATGTGGCTGAATCGGGCGGAAGTGCGGCGCCAGGTCCATCTGGTGCGGCAGGCGCGGGGACGGAAACAACACGATGGTCCGCAGGGTCTGGCGGTTCATTTGGAAGAACTGTTCGATGAACTGAATTTGGCCCACTTCCACGGGCTGCTGGCCCGGCCTGCCATTGGCTGGAGCCGCCGGGTCTCACGAACCAGGTTGGGCCACTATGACCCTTCGCACAATGCGATTGTCTTGAGCCGGGTGCTGGATGGTCCCCACGTGCCGCGTCTGGTGGTGGAGTACGTGATGTTTCACGAGATGCTTCATCTGCGCCACCCGGAACAGCACCGCGGAAGCCGGCGATGCGTGCATACGAAGGAATTCAAGCAAGCCGAGAAGCAGTTTCCCAACCTCCCGGCGGCATTGGCCGCGCTGAAAAGGCTGCTGGCGTGATGATCGGTTTAGTCTTGCTGGCCGTGGCGGCGGAGATGCCCGATACGCGCCTGTATCAGGAGACGCTCACCAAGCACGTTAATCAACAGGGTGGCGTCCGTTACGCCGCCTTGAGCAAGGATTTAACCTCACTGAACCGCTTCGTCGAGCAGTTGGCGCTCGTCAGCCCCGATTCCCACCCTGGTCTCTTCCCCAGCCGGGAAGCGAAACTGGCCCACTGGCTGAACACCTACAACGCCCTGGTGGTGTGGGCGTTTGCCAAAGATTACCCGGCGGGCAAGACGCGGCTGGGGAACAAGTTGGGTCAGCTCAATTTTTTCTTCCGCCGCAAATTCACCGTCGGCGGACAGCAGCGTTCGCTGGATGACATTGAAACCAACAGCATCCGGAAGGCGTTCGGTGACCCTAGAATCCACTTTGCCCTGGTCTGCGCCTCCGCCAGTTGTCCGTGGCTGTCAACGGTAGCTTTCACGGCGGGAAACCTGGAAGCCGAACTTGAACAACGGACCCAGCTTTTCGCCAGCCAGACGCGAAACGTGGAGAAGGATTCCGCCACCGGCCGGGTGACGCTATCGATGATCTTCCGCTGGTATGAGGGCGACTTTGGAGGACGCGAGAAAATGCTGACGTTTCTCGAAAAGCGACGCCCCGGTCTGACCACCGGCGGAACTGGAAAGACGGTTGAAATTCGGTACCGGCCCTACGATTGGGGCCTGAACGAAGAGACAACTCCGGCAGAGCCGACGCCTAGGGCCGACAGAACCGCAACGCCAAAGTAGCGTTCAGGCTAGGCCGCGAGTGAAGCAGCTTGAGCTGAGGCCAAAGCTTGCGTCTGTTGATGCAAACCCTGGAAGAGTTCGGCGAGAGAGGCCATCGGACGGATACCGTCCAGGCCGGCGGAGTGCAGCATCAGCGCAGCGTGAGCCACACCGAGCCCCCAATAGAAGCGGAACTTCATGGAGGCCAGCTGTGACGCAAACTCAGACTGGTCACTGTCGGCCACGGCCAGCAGTTCCATCGCCAAGCCATGGAGCGCGAGAAAATCGACGCGCAAAGAGGCGAGGTACTGGCGGGCCACACGGCGGCGAGACGCGCGAAGCTCCAGCAACAGCTCCGGTTGAAAGCCACGCTGCGTGCGAAGGAAATGCTCGTCGTCGGCATTGAACAGACGAGCGAGCGGGCGATATTTTTCACCATCCAGGTTGGCCAAACTTGGACGATCGGCCACAACATCCGTGCGGGCAGATGCCACCGACCGAATGACCAAACAGAAAGCCAACAGCAATGCCGCACCCACGGCGGCCAAGATCAGAAATTCATTGCCCATAGTGAACGGAATTCTCCTTCTGCCGAGACATTCCGGAGAATACCGGAATCATCATTAAAATGCAATGGAAGTCGGAGGTATTTTTCAGCATTAAATTCAGGGCGATCAGGCAAGCACCAGAGTCAGGGAAAACGGGTTGTCCGAGGCCGGACTATCTCATCCGCTCTTTGCCGGCGGCGGCCCCAGAGACACGGGAAAGGGCGGAGTTCAGGCCTTCCAATTGGCCCAGGAGGCGGTGGCTTTCCTCTTCGCTCCACCGCTGGCCCACGCGGACCTGGGCCTGTTCGCCTTGCTTGCTCAAGGCCAGCAACCAAGCCCCCAGGCAGCCCAGGGAGATCGCCATGAGTCCGGAACTGACACTGGCCTGCACTTGGACGCCCGCCATTTGCAATACCAGGATCAGCCCCGACTTGGAGAGGAAGTAGCAAAAAAAGATGCCCGCATGCCAAGCTGTATTCCGGTTGAGCCGCATGGGAAACCAGGCGAGAAAACAAGCCATCACAAAAACCAATAGCATCAGGCACGTCAGGATGCCCCGTTGCAATAGCTGGAATTGAGAAAGCAGACGGCTGGCGCTGGCGTCGCCGACGTCGAAGAGCAGCGTTAGCAGGCTTAAGGGGATACCCACCAGTGCGGTCGAGGAGAGAGTCCGCCGGGTGAGGTTGGCGAGGCCTGGGTAACGGTCCAGGATCTGCCCGTACAGTTCCACCACCATCATCACAAAGATGCCCACCAGAATCGCTTCCGTCACCACCCAGGCCCAGCCATAAAGCGTGGATCGATTGGTCCATCGCGTGTGGGGCAGCAGCAG
>JBIKMK010000560.1:0-3560 GCA_044359315.1 Bryobacteraceae bacterium
TCGATAAACTCTTTCCAATCTTGGCGGAGGGCCATCGGCGTTCGGACCTCGATACTCGAGCAACTCCAACATAATCGACACGCGCTGCTCCGGCGAAAGAGACGCGTAGTACTGCCGGTCAGCCTCGTCGGCTTCCTCGGCGGTGCGATAGATTTGGACTACTTTCTCCACCCTCTTATTTTACCGCGCTCCGTTCATTCAACACCTGACGAAAGCGCTTACAGTTCCTTGATACGGAACTGCCGGAACTCGACACGGGTGCCGTGGCCCAGCAGGCCGATGTAGCCGGATTTGCGGGCCAGGCCGGGGTGCTTTTTCAGGACGGCCGGGTCCGTCACGTCGTCCAGGTTGGCGTCGACAATCACCTGACCATTCAGCTTGATGGTGATGCGGCGGCCCTTGGCGGTGATCTCCTCGTCATTCCATTCGCCCGTCGGCTTCAGCGCGCCTGTCTTGGCGGCGACCACGTCGTAGATGGACCCGTGATACTGGGCCGGCTTCAACTTGCCTTTGTAGACGTCGGCGTCGTGGTCCAGCACCTGGATCTCCATGCCCGCGTAGGCGGCATCACCTTCCAGGGGAGCCCGGATGCCGATGCCGTTATTGCCGCCCACGCTCAACTTGAAAGAAAAGCGCAGGACAAAATCGCCATACTCTTTGGCCGTGAACAGATTGCCGCCACCGTCGGCCGGGCAAACGATCGTGCCGTTCTCAACGACATAGCCCGGGCCACGCCCATGAATCAGCTGCCAGCCATCAAGATTTTTGCCGTTGAAAAGATCCTTGAAGCCTGGTTCAGCACCCAGCGCCAAGCCGGGCAGGAGGGAAAGGAGCGTGAAGGTGGACACCGCAGCGAATTTCATCACGATGATTACTGTAACGCATCCGGACCAGGTTTTCTGCGCAGCCGCGATTACGGAGCGCCCTGGAGTGGTTCCACCGGCAGCACAGCGCGAATGTAGTTTCTGGTCTCGCGGAAGGGCGGGATGCCGCCATGTTTGTCGACGGCGGTAGGCCCCGCATTGTAAGCCGCCAGCGCCAGCGCCAAGTCGCCCGCATAGCGAGTAATCAACTCCCGCAGAAACCGGCTACCGGCTTCGATGTTCTGCCCGGCGTCAAACGGATCGTTCACGCCCAAAGCTGCCGCCGTCGCCGGCATCAGTTGCATCAGGCCTAACGCCCCTTTGGCTGACACCGCACAGGGCTTGCGCCCCGATTCACGCGTGATCACCCGGTCGAGAAGATTCTCCGGCAGGCCATGCCGGGTGGTTGCCCGGGCCAGCAGCGGGGCCAACACCTGGGCTGGAACCGGATCGCAGTTCAGCTGTGAAACCGGCAGAACTTCCACCGGGCGCGTCCAAACCGGCCAGGGTGTCGTGAAGAAGCCGGATTCGGTGTCTTCCTTCACGCCGTGCAATGCCTCCATTTGCTTGCGGACCGATTTGCGTTGGCGTTCCAGTGCCGCTCGCATTTTGTCTCCGAACTGTTGCACTGGCTGGTCTTGTGCGTTTGCGGCTCCCGGGGCTGGGGGAGCTGAAGGATTCGCCTTCGGCGGTGCCGGTGTGCCCGCCACGGGTGGTGGGGCCGCCGGGGTCGGGCTGCCAGCGGGCTTTGGGGGAGCCGGGTTGGTGGACGGTTTAGTTGATGATGGAGCTACCGCTGGCGACGCCGGGGCGGCCGCCGCTCCGGCTGAAGGCTTGCCGGCGGGTGGCGCGGTTTTTGCCGCGGAGGTACCAGGAGATGTTGCCGCCTGGGCCAGGATGAGCGCGGCAATCAAGACCACCATTCACTGGGCTTATCGGCTGAACCGCCCCCCAACTTCAGGGGGCGATCGCCATTCGGCGTGTTGTGTGCGCCACCTGTGATTGATAAATTGTCGATTTATCAATCGGTTAATGGTGGGAAGTTGGAGTTTTGCATGACCTCGCGCAGTTGGTGAAGATGCCGCTCCAGGTGAGCGCTGGCAAACAACGTCCACTGGTAGCCGTCGAGCAGTCCAAAGACAAAGTGGTTCAGCGCAAACGCGCGCGGGTCCGGCGTGTTTTGCAGCCAGTCGATCGTGTGGGCGCGTACCTGCTCAAACGCTTCACGCCATTCGGTGGGCGTCGCGAATCGGCCCGTGGGGCTGACGGGGGCCGGGGCCACGACCCTGGTGCGGCGATCCGGCACGACCCGGGTCACGGTCGAATCCCGCTTGGGCGAAGTGCCGCCCTCGGAGGGAGCCAAAGCCCCCATCACGCGTTTCTCCACCAGCACGATGTGCTCGGCGATCTCAGCCACGGACCATTGATCCGCCGCCGGACGAAAACTCCACTGCTCACCGGTCAACCCGCCCAACAGGCTGACCACTTGGGTCTGCGTCGCCCGCAGGGCATCCAGGCTCGGCTGCTTCTCTTCTTGCGTCATAGCAAAATCAATATTTTCAGATAGTTATCGTGGATACTTCGTGTCTGACTTGATCTCGGCAATCTGAGCTAGATGGCGCTCATTGTGGGCAGAAATGAAGAGCAGCCACTGGAGGCAATCGGTCGGCCCCATGGGTGAATCGGAAATGTGGTGCCGCAGGTCGAGTTTGGTCTCGCGGGTAAAGTTGAGCGTGGCCGCCCGGGCATCCTTGTACTGCTGGACCAGCGGTGCTCCGATGCCGAACCGGCCCGTCGGGACAAACATGTCGGGCGCCTTCACTTTGGTGTCGCGATTGGGCACCATCTTCAGGATCGCTTCATCGGTGGTTTTGTTGGCGGGTGGGGTGGCGACGGCGGGTCCTTCGGCCACTTTCAGGGTCATGCCGAACAGGCCCTTTTCCGTCAGCACCAGGTGCTCCACTACCTCGGCCAATGACCACTTGTCATCGGCCGGCTTGAACTTCCACTGCGCTTCCGACAGCCCAGCCACTTGATCCAGCAGCAGCTTACGAGTGCCATGGAGATGGCTGAGTGCGCGGTCCCGATCGCCCTGGGCCAACTCCTGCGCGGAGGCCAAAACGCCGGCGGCGACGAGGGCGAAACAAAGTTTGGTCATGAAGTCTTTGTAGCACGTGGAGTTGCCCAGTGCACGATGTGAATCCGCTTTAACGGAAGTATGAAGTTCTTGGGCCTCACATACGATAGACTCTGTACAAGTAGCTTCTCCCCCGAGGCAAAGTAGTGCAATTTCAACACCGCCATTCTTTATTGATTGTTGCGAAGGGGGTCGGGCGCCTGAGGGCGCGGCAGCGAGCTGTTATGACTCCGCTGGTTAACCACTTCCAGAACTTTCAGGTCCTGGAAACCGACACGGGCGTGGACACGCTTGCCCTTCTAGAAATCGCCGAGGCCGACATGGTGATCGTGGCCGACCGGCTCTCCGACATGACCGCCGCGGACTTGTGCCGCCAGATCCGCCGCGAACGCCGCGCGCGCTTGCTGCCGGTGATGGTGCTGGGTCTCTCTGACCAGCCGGCCGATGAAGCGGACTCTTTGGCTGCCGGTGCCGACGAGTTTATCTCTCTGCCGATTTCCGCACCGGCGCTGCAAGCCCGAGTCTGGGCCCACGTTCGCCGGAAATGGGCCGCTGATGAA
>JBIKMK010000561.1:0-3551 GCA_044359315.1 Bryobacteraceae bacterium
TTTTCGCCATCGACATAATGCAGCAGAGCGATACGCGCCGTGCGGTTGGGATCGTACTCTACCGAAGCAACCTTGGCCGGGACACCAGCCTTGTCGCGCTTGAAATCGATGATGCGGTAGGTCTGCTTGTGACCGCCGCCGATGAAGCGGCTGGACGTTTGACCCAGGGACGTGCGGCCACCGGACTTCCGCTTTCCAACGGTGAGCGACTTTTCCGGAGTCTGCTTAGTGATGTCCTCGCGCGTCACCACCGTCTGGAAGCGGCGCGTCGGCGTTACGGGCTTAAATGACTTGACGGGCATGTCTTCTCCTGACGGCTAAATCTCGGCGTACTCGGGCACTTTTTGGCCCGTCTTCAGCACGACGTAAGCCTTCTTCCAATCCGAACGGTAGCCCGCAAAGCGGCCCCGCCGGCGCAGCTTGCCCAGGAACGAAGCCGTCCGAACCTCGGACACCTTCACCTTGAACAACTTTTCGACCGCGTGCTTGATCTCCGTCTTGGTAGCCGCCGGGGCCACTTCAAAACAGAGAGTCCGCTGGTCGTCCTTCTTGGTCACGGCCTTTTCGGTCACTACCGGCCGGACGATCACGTCATACAAATTCACTTTGCACCTCCCGCGAGCGAGACCGACAGCTTCTCCGCCGCCTCCTTGGAGATCAGCACCAGCTTGTGCTTCAACAGGTCGTAAGCGGTGACACCCTTGGGTCCAACCAGCTTGACACCCTCAAGATTCTGCGAACCGCGGGCCAAATTCACGTTCTCGCCAGCATCTACCAGCAGAGCCGTCTTGGTCGCCTCGAGCGCATTCAGCGCCTGGCGGACCACGCGGGTCTTATGCTCCGCGAACGCGAAGGCATCCACCACCTTCAACTCACCGTCGCGCAGCTTGGCCGACAGAGCGCTCTTCAACGCTCCCAGGATCATCTTCTTGTTCAGCCGGTAGCTATAGTCGCGCGGTACTGGACCGTGCGTGGTACCGCCGTGACGCCAGAGCGGCGACCGGATCGAACCCATACGAGCGCGGCCGGTACCCTTCTGCTTCCACAGCTTCTTGCCGGAGCCGGCCACTTCATGCCGGGTCTTGGTCTTCGCCGTGCCCGAGCGCCGGCCCGCCATGTAATGGCGGACGCTCTCATAGAGCAGAGCTTCGTTGATTTCAGCGGCGAACACATCGTCGGCCAGATCCATCTGCCCGACCTTCTGATTTTGGAGATTGACGATATCTACGGTTGCCATTGCTTCAATCCCCCTTTACTTACCCATCCGCCGTGAACGCTTAACCATCACGTAGCTGCCATTGGGTCCCGGGATCGCACCCTTCACCATCAGCACGTTGTCTTCGCTGTCCACTTGAACAACTTCCAGGTTGCGCACGGTCACCTGAGCGTCGCCCATATGACCCGCCATCCTCATGCCGGGGAAAACGCGGCTCGGGAAGCTGGACGAACCAATAGAGCCAGGCGCACGGTGGAACATCGAACCGTGGCTGCCTTCGCCGCCGCGGAAGTGATGGCGCTTCACAAAGCCCGCGAAACCGCGACCCTTGGAAACACCGGTCACATCCACCTTGTCGGTGGGCTTAAACTCAGTCACCAGAATGCGGTCACCGGCCTTCAGGTCGGAGTCGCCCGTCGCCAGGCGGAACTCGCGCTGAAAACGAACCCCATCCGCACCGGACTTTTTCAAGTGACCCGCCATCGGCTTGGTGATGTTTTTGGCCTTGGCGAATTCCACCAAGCCCAACTGCACCGCATCATAGCCGTCAGTGGTGGGCGTCTTGCGCTGCGTCACCACACACGGACCCGCCTTCACCAGCGTGACCGGCACCACTTGCCCGTCAGCGCGGAAGATCTGGGTCATTCCGATTTTTTTGCCTAGAATCCCTGGGGACATGACTTTCCCTCGATCAACTTCCAAAACTCCACCCGGCACAAATTGCGGCCAGGATCAATAGCTATAACCCGAACGCCTACTTTTTCCCGAAGGCTTTGATTTCCACATCCACACCGGCCGGCAGGTCGAGCTTCATCAGCGCGTCCACCGTATCCTGCGTCGGCTCGAGAATGTCCAGCAGACGCTTGTGGGTGCGAATCTCAAACTGCTCGCGCGACTTCTTGTCGACGTGCGGCGAGCGGTTTACCGTGTACCGTTGCCGGATCGTCGGCAGCGGAATGGGCCCGGCAATCACAGCCCCCGTACGCTTGGCCGTATCCACGATCTCGGTCGTGGACTGGTCCAGCACGCGGTGGTCGTACGCCTTCAGGCGAATGCGGATGCGTTCTTTATTCATGGATAATCAACTTCTGGCCAGTGCCCCGCCGGCAGCCGAAGCCATCGGCGGGGCCTTGTAGAACCAGCCCTAGCTCACAATCTCCGACACCGTGCCCGCGCCCACCGTGCGGCCGCCTTCGCGGATCGCGAAGCGCAGACCCTTGTCCATGGCCACCGGCGTAATCAGCTCGATCTCCATCTGCACGTTGTCGCCCGGCATCACCATTTCCGTACCGGCCGGCAGGTGCGCCACACCGGTCACGTCCGTCGTCCGGAAGTAGAACTGCGGGCGGTAGCCGTTGAAGAACGGCGTGTGACGGCCGCCTTCTTCTTTGCTCAGCACGTACACTTCACCCTTAAACTTCTTGTGCGGCTTGATCGAACCCGGCTTGGCCAGCACTTGGCCACGCTCCACGGCATCCTTTTCGATACCGCGCAGCAGCAACCCGACGTTGTCCCCGGCGCGACCTTCGTCCAGCAACTTCTTGAACATTTCCACGCCCGTGACCACCGTCTTCTTCGTATCCGTGAAGCCGACGATCTCCATTTCCTCGCCCACCTTGCAGATCCCCTGCTCGATGCGGCCGGTCACCACAGTGCCACGACCCTGGATCGAGAAGATATCTTCGATCGGCATCAGGAACGGCTTGTCCGTCACGCGCTCCGGCTGCGGGATGTACTTGTCGACGGCGTCCATCAGCTCGTCAATCGACTTTTCCCACTGCGGTTCGCCATTCAACGCACCCAGCGCCGACACCTTCATCACCGGCAGATCGTCGCCGGGGAACTGATAGCTCGACAGCAGCTCGCGCACTTCCAGCTCAACCAGCTCCAGCAGTTCGGCGTCTTCCACCATGTCCACCTTGTTCAAGGCAACCACGATGTAAGGCACGCCCACCTGGCGGGCCAGCAGAATGTGCTCGCGGGTCTGAGGCATCGGGCCGTCCGTCGCCGCCACCACCAGGATCGCGCCGTCCATCTGCGCCGCACCGGTGATCATGTTCTTGATGTAGTCCGCGTGGCCGGGGCAATCGACGTGCGCGTAGTGACGGTTCGCCGTCTCATACTCCACGTGCGACGCGGCAATCGTGATACCACGAGCCTTTTCTTCCGGCGCGTTGTCGATCGAGTCGAAGCTCCGGAACGACACCTTCGGATTGTGCTTGGCCAGCGTCTTGGTGATCGCCGCCGTCAACGTCGTCTTCCCGTGATCGATGTGTCCAATCGTGCCCACATTGCAGTGCGGCTTCGATCGATCAAATTTTTCCTTCGCCATGGA
>JBIKMK010000562.1:0-3548 GCA_044359315.1 Bryobacteraceae bacterium
GAGGACGAGGCGCTGACCCGGGACATAGCGCTCCGCGATAAACGGCTTCAATCCAGCGATCTGGTTCAGCGGACTCGCCACGGTCCACGATTGCGCAAGCTTCCCTTCGCGATAAGGCTTGTCGAGCAGATGCTTCGGCAGCATCGCCAATCCGTCGAATAGCCGCGCGCCCGGCGCATGAGGCACGGGGAATTCGATCCGCACGGCGTAGGGACCGGCCTTCGTCACCTGAATGGGCTGCCCTTCCGGTGCCAGCAGGTCGCGCTGTGTCGATCCGAGTTTGGCATCGAGATAGACCTCAAAGGAAAACAGCACGTCGTCCGCATCGAAGGGGTCGCCGTCGGAGAACCGGATTCCCTGGCGAAGTTCAATGTTGCAGACGCGGCCATCGGGCGAGAACCGCCAGCTTTTGGCCAGTGAGGGATCCACGCCTAAAGTCCCGCCGTTGATGCGTGCCAACCTGCCGTGCAGAAGCCTCAGGATGTCCCGCGTGGGTGCGTCCACGGCGATCACCGGGTTGAAAGTTCGAGGCTCGGCGCGTTGCGAGAGCACGGTGCGATTTCCGGCGGCGTGAAGACTCGCGGCAAAAGCGCACACAATGAGCAGACGAGGCATCATGATGAGTGCTCCTTCTTGGTCAGTTCCTTCTCGACCAGTTGCGAACATGCCAGCGTCATCAGCATCAGCGGCAGTACCGGTGCCAGGGACCACCAAGGCAGTCCGGAAACCATTGATGTCCTTGCGCCGGCGAGCAGCGATCCCCAGGACGGAGTGGGCTCGCCGAGTCCCAGACCGAGAAATGACAGCGCCGATTCCGCCATCACGTACCGGGGCGCGAGCACGAAAACCTGCGGCGCCAGAATCGCGCGCAAGGACGGCAGGACATGGAACCGCCAAATGTGTAGCGCCGGAGCACCGAAGGATCGCGCGGCCTTGACGTAGTCCGCGTCCAGCGAGGCGCGGGCCGCGGCACGCACAAGTCTGGCTGGCCCGGCCCATCCGATGAGTCCGATGAGGATCACAACCCCAGCCATCGCCTGCTCCGCCGGAATCGAGAGCGGCAACAAGCCCCGGACCGCAAACAGAACATAGAGCCACGGCAGGCTGAGCGTGAGATCGCTCAACCAAAGGATGGAGTTCTCAATCCAGCCTCCTGATGCTGCCGCCAGCAGCCCCATCAGGACTCCGCACGCAATCGACACCGTTGTGGCCAGCGCGGCGGTCAGCATTGACCAGCGTCCGGCGTACAACAAGCGTGACCAGTTGTCCCGCCCGAACTCATCCGTGCCCATGGGAAACCGCCGGCTCGGCGCTTCGCTGGCGTTGTCCCGATACTGGCGCACGGGCTCATGCGGCGCGATCCAGGGCGCGGCGGTGGAAGCGAGGAGGAGCAGACCCAGCACTGTGAGTGAAACCGTCTTCATGCCTGCTGGTTCCTTGGATCCAGCCAGCGCAAGGCGACATCCGCCAACAGGTTCGCTGACAGCAGGGCGAAACCGGCGATCGCGGTGACGGCGGCGGCCACCGCCGTGTCGCGGGCCTGAATCGCGTCGAGCATTAGGCTGCCGATGCCAGGATAGCTGAGCGCGGCCTCCACCAGCAACGAAGCGCTGAGCAAGGTGCCAAAGGAGAGCCCCGCCAGCGCAACCAGCGGCGCGGCGGCCAGCGGCAGCACGTAGCTGGTCCAAAGGCGGAAACCTCTGATTCGGTACAACCGCGCGGCCTTGACGCTATCGTGCGCGAGCGCGCTGGCGATTGCGCTCCGCGTATGAACCAACAAAGTTGGGAGTGTGCCGATCGTCAGAACCGCATAGGGAATCCAGGGCTGACCGCCCCAGAGCCAGATTGCGGCGAGCGCGACAAGCAGGTCCGGTGTTCCAGAAAGCCACGCCTGCAAGGCGGTGATGGTCCGGTCCAACCAGCTACCACCGTGAGCGGCCGCCAAGGACCCTCCGGCGAAAGCGAGAATCCATGCGCCAAGGGTCGAGACCAGGTTGAGTGTGAGTGTCTGCGGCAGGCGATCCGCGAGAAGCTGGCTGACGGGGACTCCGTAGGCGAGCGACGTGCCGAAGCCTCCAGTGACGGCTGATTTACACCAGTCGAAGTAGCGCAGTAGCCAAGGCCGGTCAAGGCCGAGACGCGTGCGGTTTGCCTCCACGGTTTCCTCCGAAACCTGAGGGGAGAGCCGGAGCGTACTGAGATAATCCCCCGGTGCCCAGTCCGCAATCAGGAAGGTGAGCAGCGTCAGGGCGACGAGCAACGAGAAGGAACGGGCGAGGGAGCTAAGCATGGTGAAGCGAGCCCCCTTCCAGCCGCATCGACTGATGGGCAAATCCCGCCAGCGTGGACTCGTCGTGCGTGATCCACAAGTACGCCAGTTTCCGCTCACCCTGCAAGTCGCACAGCAGACCGATGATCTCGTCGCGCAACGCCGCATCGAGGCCGTTCGTCGCCTCGTCGAAAACGATGGCCTGCGCCCCGCCGATCATCGCCCGCGCGATCAATACTCGGCGACGCTGGCCCCCGCTCAGCTCCGTCACGCGGCGCGGCGCGGCCTCAATCGGAACCCTTACGCGTTCCATCCACGACCGCGCCTCTAGGCGTCTGGCCGTCTTCGCCATCCCTCGGACTTGCAACGGCTCGGCAATCGCATCGTCCACGCGCCACTCCGGATTCAGTGCCGTGTTCGGATCCGGCCAGACCATCGAAACAGCTGTATTGCGCTCGACGCTTCCGGCGTCCGGCCGCTCAATGCCGGCAACCAACCGCGCTAAGGTCGACTTGCCAACTCCTGAAGGACCCCGCACCGCCGTGGTGACGCCGGCATGCAGGACCAGATCGATGTCTCGCAGTACCGGAAGCCCTTTTCGATAGCTGTGAGATTCAATGCGAGCCTTCACCAGTGGAGTTCCCGTGTCAGAATCGCGCAACGGCGGAGCCACCGCGTCGTCAGACGGCGCTTCCGATGGCCAAACCCCGCCATCTCGCATCTGCCAGAAGGACGTCGCGTACTGCACGGCGGGCGCCGGGCGATGGGTCATCCAAAGCACCGCGAAGCCGTTCTCGCGCTGAAGCTGTGCGATCAGGGCCAGCATCTGCCGCTCGGTTTCCTCGTCCAGGGATCCGGTGGGCTCATCCGCCAACAGGATCCCGGGCTCTCATCGCAAGCGCGCGGGCGATCGCCACTCGCTGCAACTGGCCTTGACTCAGCGGGTGGGGATAGGCCTGGGCCCGGTCCCGCAAACCGACACGATCCAGCAAAGCAACTGCACCATCGCGGGCGCCGCCCCGCGCCTCCAAGACATCGCCGACCTGCCGGGCGACCGTGCACATCGGACTCAGCGACCGCGACGGCTCCTGCCAGATCAGCGCGACCGGAGGACGGCTGATGTGGATCTCCCCCTCGACCCGGGCACCAAGCGGAAGGCAAGAAGCCAGGGCGTTGACCAAGGTCGACTTGCCGCAACCAGACGGTCCCGTGAAGATGGCAAATTCACTTTCCCGAACCTGGCACGAAACACTGCGCAGCACCGTGGTCCCACCATAGG
>JBIKMK010000563.1:0-3547 GCA_044359315.1 Bryobacteraceae bacterium
GTTTGACCGATGGCTCAACGACAAGCCGGGCGAGATCCCGGGCGGTCCTTACTCGATATTCGTCATGGGTGCCAACAAGTGGCGCGATGAAGCGGAGTGGCCCTTGAAGCGGTCCATCGCCACGCGCTACTACTTCAGCCCGGAGCGTCAGCTCTCCATCGTCCCGCCCAAAGACGGCGAAGATCGCTACACCTACGACCCGCGCCAACCCGTGCCCACGCGCGGCGGAACCACCTGCTGCAATCCGGCCATCTTCGCCTGGGGACCGCTGGACCAGCGGCTGATCGGCTCCCGCGCGGACGTCTTGCAGTATGTGACGCCGCCGCTCACCGAGGACCTGGAAGTGACCGGACCGATTCGCGTGCAATTGCACATCCGCACGTCAGCGCCCGACACGGACTTCACAGCCAAGCTGATCGACGTCTTCCCCAGCGGCGAAGCACGGTTGCTGACCGATGGCATCCTGCGGCTGCGCTATCGCGACGGTCTCGACAAGCCGGTGCTGGCCAAGCCCGGCCAGGACTATGCCATTACCATCGATGCCGGGGTCACCAGCAATGTCTTTCGCGCCGGGCATCGCATCCGGGTCGACATCGCCTCCAGCAACTTCCCCAAATACGACCGTAACCTGAACACCGGCCGTCCCATCGCCGACGAAAAGCATCCGGCCACCGCCAAGCAGACCATCTACCGCGGCGGGGTGAAAGCTTCGCATGTCATCCTGCCGGTGGTGCGGTAGCCACCGCCGCGGTTAGCGGTAGAAGGGCTGCCAGGTGATCCACCGCGGACCATACTTGGGCAGCGGCTGCCCCGCTTCAAGCGCTCCCAGATCCGGGGCCTTGCCCGCAAAGCCTTCGTTGACGGTGGGAATCACGACGCCCGCGTCGACGGCTTTGCTGGTGGGCTTCAACTTGAAGTTGAGGTCCATCTGGTGATAGACCGCGTGCCGCTTGGAGGGGTCAGGCGCGACCAGGTTCTCGAAGATGTCAAAGTCGACTTCCATGCCGTGGGCTTCCTGGCCCGTGGCCGCCTTGAAGTCGGCCAGGTTGCTGAACGTCTTCCACGCTTCGGGCTTCGGCTCATAGACGATCTGGCCCGGGGGCGGAGCCAGCCACTGATAGTTGGCGGCGACGCCCTTGTTGGGCCGGAAGCCGTTGTAGTCGGTTGAGTAGGCGGGCGTGGCGTTAGCCCACGTCATGATGCCCCGCTCCGGCGTGTCACGCCCAAGAAAAAGGTTGTTGCGGAAATGTACGTTGGAGTAGGGGTCCTTCACCACCTGCTCGCCGATCAGGGTGTTGTTGAAAACGAACAACCCAGCCGGTTTGGCCGAGAACTTGAAGGCCACGCCGCCGGGCGTGTGATAGAGGATGTTCCGGTAGAAGTAGACCGGGCCGCCGAACACCGGCTGTGAGCTATAGCCGCCCATGGCCGCGTTCACCCCGCGGTTGTTGAAGACGCGGATGTTGTGGACGCCGCCATCGGTTTCGATGAAGTCGTCGTTGAACATGTGCATGTCGTTGTTGTAGATGTCGATTGACGAGGCGCGGCGTTCCGGGTCCTGCTCCGGGGTGCCGTAGGTGGAGATGGCGAGCGCGTCGTGGAAGTAGGCGATCGAATTGTGCGCGATCACGTGGCCCGGCCCGTAGACCTTCACCGCATAGTAGCTGCGCAGCTTGTGCGATCCGAACGGGCCAACTGGCTGCCACATGAAGCCCGTCCAGCCAATCAAGCGGAAGCGGTCTTCGCGGCCCAGGAAAAGGTTGTCGGCGATGTAGAAGTCGCTGGACCCGGCGTATTCGGTCCAGACGCCGAAGCCGATCTCTTCAAAGCGGCAGTTCTTCACGGTCAGGTTGACCGCGCCGATCACTTCCTTCTGCCCGGCCATGATGGCCACGTCGGTGTTCTTGAAGGTGATGCCCTCGATGATGTGGTGGGCGGAGGCGGACACGTCCAGGATGACGTGGTTGCCGTCACCGTCAAAGACCACGTCGCCGTCGCCGGCGGCCTTGATGGTGATCGGCTTTTCGGCGGTGCCCTTCAGGGTGAGCGAGTTGACGCCGTCAAAGGGCGTCATCATCGGGTCCACATAGTCAGTCCGGACGTTGCGGTACATGCCGGCATGGATCAGGATGGTGTCGCCGGGCTGCGCGCGACGCTCCCAGACCACGCTCCAGTCGCCCAGCCCCGCGCCGTAGTAGGCCTGCAGCAGGCTGGTGAAGTTGGGCTCCTGCTTGGGGCCGACGTAGTCCGGCGAATAGACGTGCAGGGTGCGCCCGCCCTTGTAGGGCTGCGGTTCCGTGCGGGTCTTCACCTTGACGGTTTTGGTGGTTTCACCGGTGGCGCCATCGGGGTCCGTCATTTTGAACTGGCACTCATATTCGGTACCGGGGGTCAGGTTGAGGATGCTGCCCGCGAAGCCCTGGGGCACGGTGTAATCCAAATTCTCGCGGCGGCGGTAAATGTTCTCGCCACCAATGCGGACCAGCGGCAGTGCGGTGCGCCAAGCGGTGTCACCCACCTTGCGGTACTGAACGTCCACCTTGGCGTTGCGGTTGGCATCGCCCGTGATGGACCATTCAAAGCCCAGGTTTAAGAGCGTCGGATGCTCCACCACAAAACGTCCGGCGGTGGTGGGGTTCTGGGCAAAGGCGGTGCTGGCAAGCAAGGGCAAGCAGAGAAACAAGTTTCGATGGGCCATAGTTCGGCGCCATTATATCGTTCCGCAGCGTTGCCGACCGCTGGTCCAGCATCCCAATGGGGTGGGGGTGGTTTGGGCACGCGTCGGGATAAGGGCGCGGGGGCAAAAAAAGAAGGGGTTCGGGTAAGGCAGTGACTTCGGGGTGGAGCCATCGAGGCCCAGCCTAGAAACCCGCGGCCGTGCCAAACCCACGTCCGGACCCGGTCCTGGCAGGTGGCAGTGAGACATGGCGCAGCGGCTCATCCTGGTAACTGCAAATGAACATCTTCAGCGCGCCTCGCGAGAGATGGACTTCGTTCAAGGGAGTAAGTCGACCTGCTTTCGGAAGTAGTATTGGAGGATGGCGCGGGGGTCGGCGGGCAGTCCGCGTTGTCGGAGATCGTCCCATTCAGGCCCAAGATTCTCGAAGCGCAGTTTGCGGTGTTGGTAGACGTCCAGCCATGTCGGCCCAAGAACCTCGGCCGGAAGTCCCAGTTGGGGGTTGCCGTGGAGGAACAACTTGGTCAGTTTGGTGAGTCCGAGGAGAGAGTCCGGCAGGGCGATGAGCTGGTTGTCATCTAGGACAAGAGTCGTGACCTGGGAGAGTCGACCGAGGCAGCCAGGGATGGCTGAGATTTGGTTGCCCCCGATGTTGAAGTGGGTGAGACGGGAGAGTTGGCCGAGGGAGTCGGGGATGGTGGTGATCTGGTTGGCCCAAAGGTTGAGCTGGGTGAGATGAGAGAGTTGGGCGAGGGAGTCGGGGATGGTGATGATCCTATTGCCCCCGAGGTGGAGTTCGCGGAGCTCGGAGAGTTGGGCAAGGAAGTCGGGGATGGTGGTGATCTGGGTGCGCGTCAGGTCGAGTTCGCG
>JBIKMK010000564.1:0-3543 GCA_044359315.1 Bryobacteraceae bacterium
CAGCAGATTGCCCAGAAGGTCGACTTTGAAGCGTTCTTCGCTCAGGCACCACAGCTCAACCCGAACGTCTCCCAGATCACCGGCATGATCTGCGGCTATCGTATCGAGGAGATCGAGGATCCCCTGATGCGGAAAATCCGTTACCTGGACAAGCTGGTGGATGAACTGGCGAAGGGCCGGGCGATGGACAAGATCCTGCGGAAGTAAGCCGGGAGGCCGCCGGGCATCTGGTATTTTGGCCTCTATGAAACCCGTTCCGCCATTTGTCAGCTTCGTGCTGGAGCAGTTCGCTATCCTGGGCGACGCGACGGCCCGCTTCATGATGGGCGGCTATGTGGTGTACATCGACGGCGTCGTCTGCGCCTTGGTGGCCGATGGAGCGGTGTTTCTCAAGGGCGATGCCCACAACATCCCGGACTTTGGCGCCCGTGGCCTGAAGGCCTTTAAGCCTTTCCCGGATCAGGACCTGGTGATGAAGTACTTTGAAGCGCCGCCGGAGATTTTTGAAGACCCCGACGCGTTGCGCCAGTGGGTGGGCGGGGCCCTGGCGGCGGGGCGACGTGCAGTGAAGAAGAAGCCCGCCGCGAAAAGAACGGCCGGGAAGGCAAAAAAGGCCGCCAAGAAAAAATGACCTTCCGCCGGGCGCGGAGCGTATAGGAATTCTGATGATCCTTTCCCTCGCCCTTCTCGGTACAACTCTCGCGGCAACTTTCTCGGCCTCGATGCTCGCCCAGGAGACGCCGCGCTTTAGTGTCGATGTGCGGCTGATCAGTGTCGGGGCGACAGTACGGAACGCAAGTGGGGAGTTGGTGTCGGACCTGAACCAGGACGACTTCGAGATCCTGGAAGATGGCATCCCGCAGAAGATCCGGACGTTTTCGCGGCGTAAGGATGTGCCGCTCAACCTGGGCCTGATCGTCGATTCGAGCGGCAGCCAGCGGAAGTTTGTCCGCCGCCACCGCCACGATCTCGAACGCTTCCTCGATACCACCCTGCAGCCGAGGGACACAGCGTTTCTGCTCTGCTTCGGCAACACGCTCCGGCTGGTGAGCGACCGGACGGCGTCGGTGGAGACCATCATCGACAACCTGGAACAGTTTGACGATGGCAAGGGACGCGGGTTCCCCAAATTGGGCCCGCCCGATGAGTCGCGCGACTTGGGGACGGCGCTCTATGATGCGGTCTACTATGGCGTCGAGGAGAAGCTCCGGCAGGCTGAAAGCGGCCGGCGGGCGATGCTGGTCTTTTCTGACGGCGAAGAGAACTCCAGCGCCCATGATCTGCTGGACGCCATCGGCGCGGCGCAGCAGGAGGACGTCACCATCTACGCCATCCGCTACACCGAGGCCAATCCCAACAAGATGAACGCCCGCAACAAGTACGGCATTCGCGCGCTGCGCCATCTGGCGGAACACACCGGCGGTGCCGACTATGACGCGATGTCGAAGGGCATGAAGGAGACCTTCAGGGCGATCGGCGAAGAACTGCGGTCCAGCTACGAGCTGGGTTATACATCGTCAAACGAAAACCGCGACGGCACGTTCCGCAAGATCACGGTGCGCCTGAAACGGCCCGGGCTCACGGCGCGGGCCAAGCCGGGTTACTTCGCGCGATAACTCTACTTCGGCTTCGCCTGGGTCCACTCCTTCACCCACTCGATGACGGAGTTGTACCAGAGCATCGAGTTCTGCGGCTTCAAGATCCAGTGGCCTTCATCGGGATAGAGCAGCAGCTTCGACGGCACCTTCTGCACCTGTAGCGCGGTGAACAGTTGCAGGCTTTGGCCGTAGGGAACGCGGTAGTCGAGTTCTCCCTGCGTTACCAGCGTCGGCGTCTTGAACTGGGTGACGAAGTTGGAGGGCGACCATTTCTCGTAGACCTCCGGCTTTTCCCACGGCATGCCACCAAACTCCCAGCGGGTGAACCACAGCTCTTCGGTTTCGCCACCCATGCTTTTGAGGTCATAGACGCCGGCGTGCGACACCAGCGCCTTGAAGCGGTTCGAGTGGCCCAGGATCCAGTTCACCAGGTAACCGCCATAGCTGCCACCGGCCGCTGCGAAGCGCTCGGCATCCGCCCAGGGCTGCGCGGCGATGTGATCGACGGTGGTCATCACGTCGGCATAGACCTTGCCGCCCCAATCCTGGTTGATGTCGTCGGTGAACTGCTGGCCATAGCCGGTGGAACCGCGGGGGTTCGGCATCACGACCACAAAGCCGGCGGCGGCGAAGACCTGCGGGTTCCAGCGGTAGCTCCAGCTTTCACCCCATGCGCCTTGCGGTCCGCCATGGATGAGGAACAGCACCGGGTATTTCTTCTTCGCGTCAAACTGCGGCGGCTTGACAATGAAGCTTTGCACCTTCGCTTTGTCCGCGCTCGACTCCACCCAGACATCCTCAAGCGGGGTTAGTTGATGTGCGTTCAGCACGGAATCGTTCATGCGGGTCAACGGCGTGGCTGTGCCGCCGCTGGATGAGATGCGGTAGAACTCAGTGGGCTTCGAACCCGAGACTTCCGAATAGATCATCGTCTTACCGTCGGGCGAGAACTGCACGTCATCCACGTGCGCCCGGGCCCCGATCAGTTCGCGGGAGCCGCCACCGGTGGCAGGCATCACCTGCAGGGTGGTGCGGCCCCGGTCCTCGATGGTGAAGAAGATGCGCTTGGAATCAGGGGACCAGGTGATCGACTGCACGCTGCGGTCGACGGCATCGGTCATGGTCGATGCTTTGCCGGTCGCCCGTTCGAGCACCATCAGCCGCCAGCGGTCCGCCTCATAGCCGGGTTTCGCTTGCGCACGCCAGGCCAGATACTTGCCATCGGGCGAATAGACGGGCGAGGCATCGGCGGCAGCGTTGGCGGTGATCAGCTTGGCTTCCCCGCCCGTGATCGGCACGACGAACAGTTCCCAGTTGGTGGACATGGCCTGCTCCGTCTCCGGATTCATGGCGAAGCAGACTTCCTGGCCGTCGGGCGAAATCGCGTAGTCGTCCGGCCCACCCAGCGAGAATGGCGGCACGTCGCGGATACCGGGGGTCAAGTCCTTGGGCGTGCCGCCTTCCACGGGGACGCTAAACAAGTGCTTGCGCCGCGGACCCTGCCATTCGGTCCAGTGGCGGTAAAGCAGCGAGGTGTAGACGCGGGCCTTGACCTTCGACTCCTTCTCGGCGTCGAGCTTTTTCGTGTTGCACGCCTCGTCGGGACATTCCGGGTAGACCTGGCTGCCAAAGACCAGATGCTTGCCATCGGGCGACCACAATACGCCTTCGGCTTCGGTGGACATAGAAGTCACTTGGCGTGGGTTGCCGCCGTCGGCATCCATCACCCAGATCTGCGAGGAGCCGCCGCGGTTCGAGACAAAGGCCAGGCGCTTGGAGTCCGGCGACCATCGCGGCCGCTCATTGATGGGGCCCGCCTTGGTTAGCTGGCGGGGTGATCCGCCGTCCACCGGAACCACATAGATATCGCGGGGTTGCGAGTTGGCTTCCACATTGACGCTGCGGGCGGTAAAGGCCACCAGCTTGCCGTCGGGTGAAAGAGCGG
>JBIKMK010000565.1:0-3539 GCA_044359315.1 Bryobacteraceae bacterium
GCTCCCGGACCCGCAGCGCGCCGCCTTGCTGCGGGAGTTGAGCACCGCGATTCGGGCGTCCGATGCGGCTGAGGTAGCGGCGCAAGGCCGAGGTCCAATGCGGCGGCTGAACCGGGACGAGTTTGAGCAGAACCTCCGGGATGTCCTGCAGTTGCCTTACCTGGACCTCCGCGACATGCTGCCGGAAGACCGGCTTTCCCACCACTTCCACAAGACGGCCGAGACACTGGACATCTCGCGAGTCCAGCTAACCGCCTATCTCGATGCCACCGAGTTCGCCTTGGGCGAAGCTTTGGCCAAACAGGCGCAGCCACCCGCCGTGACGACGTTTCGCGCCATCGGCACGCGACTGTTCCCCGGGTCTCGCAGCACGGGCAATCGCGAATCGATGTTCTTTGCGAAAGATAACCGGGGCTTGAATGTCGAGAGGGAGAATCCGCGTCCGATGCCGAAGGAATGGGAGCAGGATCCATCCATCGAGATGGCGCTGTTCCGTTCGCCTGGTTGGCCGTATGCGGCACATCCGCGCGGCTTCGCGGCACCTTATTCGGGGGAGTACCTCGTCCGCTTTTCCGCCCGCGCGGTGCTGCAGAAAGAAGGCTACGTCATTCAGCCCGCCCGGCAGCCGGTGCCCATGATGCTGCGGGCCCGCAAGCCCAGCAATCACGATATTGCCGAGCCCGTCCGTGCCACCGGTGGCATGTTCGATATTGAGGCGCAGCAAGCTGTCTATGCCACCACCGTTCGCCTCGATCAAGGCCAGAACATCGAATACGGCCTGCTGGGCCTGCCCGCGCCCCAGATCGACGCCATCCGAGGCATGCCGGGCACTTACCGCTTCCCGCCATTCCCGCCGGGCGGGCAACCAGGGGTCGCGTTCCAGTGGGTGGAGATCGAAGGGCCCATCCTGCCTTCGATGTGGCCGCCACCGTCGCACCGGGTCCTGCTGGATGAACTGGGCATTGCACCCTCTCCGAAGAGTGCATCCGCCGAAGCAAGCCGCTTGATGCGCCGCTTCATTCTGGCGGCGGCTCGGGGGCCGGTGCCCACTGAGGCGATCGCCAAGTTTGAGCGTCTCGTGCTGGCGCGGTTGGCCAAGGGCGAACCATTTCTCGATGCACTGCTGGCCGGATACCAGGCCTTTCTCTGCTCCGACCTTTTCCTGTATCTGCCGGAACCGCGTGGCGCCCAACAGCAGTTCGCCATCGCCTCCCGGCTCTCGCACCTGTTCTCAAACTCCCGGCCCGATGCCGAACTGCTCGATGCCGCCCGGCGTCAGCAGTTGGCCGATCCGGCATCGGTACGCCGGCACGCACTTCGCCTCATGGCGGGCAACGGCTTTGAGCGGTTCGTCAATAGCTTCACCGATGACTGGCTGAACCTCCGCTTCCTCCGCCGCGATGACCCAGACAACCGGCTCTACCCGGAGTACCGCCTGGACGAGTATCTGACCGAATCGATGGAGCGTGAGACGCGCCTGTTCTTCGCCGCGCTGTTCCGTGAGAATCTGCCGGTCCGCACCATGATGGAGGCGGATTTTGTCTTTGCCAACGAGCGTCTGGCGAAGCACTATCAGTTGCCCCCGATCACCGGCACCGCCCTGCGCAAAGTCGCGCTGCCCGCCGGAAGCCCGCTGGGTGGCTTGCTCACACAAGCCGCCATCATGAAGGTGACTGCCAACGGCACCTCCACGTCTCCGGTCATCCGCGGCGCCTGGATCATGGATCGCTTACTAGGTGAGCCGCCACCGCCACCGCCGCCGGGCGTGCCCGCCGTGGAGCCCGATATTCGCGGTGCCAAAACCATCCGCGATCTGTTGGCGCTGCACACCAAATCCAGCACCTGTGCAAGCTGCCATGCCAAGTTTGACCCGGTGGGACTTGCGCTCGAAAGCTTCGACGTGATGGGCGGTTGGCGGGACCGCTATCGCGGCCTGGAGCAAGGCGAGAAGGTCAGCGGTATCGACCGTGCTGGTCATGACTATGACTACACCCTGGCCAACCCGGTGGACCCCAGCGGTAAGCTGGCCGATGGGCGGACCTTCAAGGACATTCGCGAATTGAAGGCCCTGTTTGCCGCTCAGCCGCGTCAGTTGGCGCGGAATTTGCTGCGGCAGTGGGTGGTCTACTCCACCGGTATACCGGTGCGGTTCTCCGATCGGGAGGAGATAGAGGCGATGCTTGACGCGTGCGCGCCGGGTGGCTATCGGGTGCGGGATCTGATGCTGGAGTTGGTGTCGAGTAAATTGTTTTTAGGACCGGCAGGAGGCCGGTAGTCACTATGCGCATGCCCCAGGTTTCCACCGGCCGCCCGCCCATTTCGCGGCGCACGTTGTTGCGCGGCGCGGGTGTGGGCGTAGCGCTGCCCGCGCTCGAATGCATGACGCCCGCCTTCGCCCGCGCGGCTGCATCACCACCGCAGCGCATGCTGATCATCGCGAACAACCTGGGCGTGCTCCCGAAGCTCTTCTTCCCGCAAGGCACGGGCCGGGACTATCAGGCGTCGCCGTATCTCAACATGCTCGCGCCGTTTCGCAATGACTTTACGGTCTTCAGCGGCCTCTCGCATCCGGGCGTGAATGGCGGCCATAGCGCCGACAACTGTTTCCTTACTGCAGCTCGCGGAGCGTTCAAGAGCGGCTTCCGCAACCAGATCTCGCTTGACCAGTTCGCTGCCGAAAAGCTGGGGCAGGTGACTCGATTCCCAACGCTAAACCTGGGAGTCAACATCGACAAAGGCAACCGGAGCCTCTCCTGGACCCGTGATGGCGTCCTGCTACCCGCTGAAGATAGCCCGGCCAAGCTCTATCAGCGCATGTTTGTCCAAGGCGACCAGGAGGCGGTCGCCCGCCAGTTACACAAGTTGGAGGAGCGGGGCAGTATCTTGGACACGCTGGTGGATGAAACTCGCCGCTTCAGCCGCAAACTGACCGGCGGCGACAAGGCGCGTCTCGATCAATACCTGACCTCCGTTCGTGAGGTGGAAGGACGCCTCCAAACCGCTCGTGAATGGGAGCAGCGGCCCAAGCCCACACCCAGCAAACCCGCCCCGGCCGACATCGAGGACCGGAAGCTGTTTTTCGAGAAGTGCGACCTGATGCTGGCCATGGCGCAACTGGCCTTTGAATCCGATTCAACGCGCGTCGTCACCGTCATGGCCGACGCCTTCTTCACACCCGTCTTCCGGTTGGGCGACGGCCAGCCATCCAGCGAGATCTACCATAACCTGACCCACCACGGCCAAGCCGCCGACAAACTCCGCCAGTTAGAATCCGCCGACCGCCGCCAAATGGCGCTGCTCGCGACGCTGCTGGGTAACTTAGCAGCCACAAAAGAAGAAGGCCAGCGCTTACTGGACCGGACCATGGTGCTCTACGGCAGCAGCCTGGGCGACGCCAACGTCCACGACAATACCAACCTGCCCATCCTCCTAGCCGGCGGCGGCTTCCGCCATGGCCAGCATGTCGTCTTTAAGCGGGACAACAACGCACCGCTGAGCAACCTTTTCGTCAGCATGCTGCAGCGCCTGGGCATCGAGAG
>JBIKMK010000566.1:0-3533 GCA_044359315.1 Bryobacteraceae bacterium
TGGCGCAGCCGCGCGCCGGGCCGCTGACTTTATCAAGACCCGCATGATCACTCCGGATGGCATTCTGCTGCGGCGTTGGCGCGAAGGCGATGCCGCAATTCCTGGATTCCTGGACGATTATGCCTGCTTCAGCCAAGCGCTGATCGATCTCTACGAAACCGATTTCGACGCGGCCGATCTCGAGTTGGCCCGCAGCCTCACCGCTGATATGCGGCGTCTGTTTGAGGATGCGGAACAGGGCGGCTTTTTCTCGACTGTGGACGGCGATAGCCAGCTGGTCATGCGCCTGAAAGAGGACTACGACGGCGCGGAGCCATCGGGCAACAGCGTGGCCGTGATGAACCTGCTGCGGTTGGGCGAGACCGAAGCGGCGGAGCGGGCGCTGGCGGCCTTCAGTTCGCGGCTGGCCGGTCAACCGATGACTGCTCCACAGATGTTGATCGCGCTGGTCGCCAGTAGCCGGCCCTTGCGCGAGGTGAAGCTGACCGGGAGCCCGGAGACGGCACGGGACCTGATCGCCGCGGTGCATCGCAAATTCTCTCCGTTCCAGCGCGTCACGCTGGAGCCGGGTGAGCCGGGCGCACAGGTGTGCGACAACTTTGTCTGCCGGATGGCAGTGTCGACGGCCGACGAGTTGACGGCGGCGCTTTAGCTCCGCTCCGCCGCCTTGCTACTCTCGAAGGTATGGAACGTCCAGGAGCAACTACTATCAATGGCAATCCGCTGACCCTCGTCGGCCCGGAACTGAAACCCGGCGACAAGGCCCCGGATTTTGAAGTTGTCGACAAAACTCTCTCGCCCGCCAGCCTTGGCGAGGGCGGCACGGTACGGATTATCAGCGTCGTGCCGAGCCTCGATACGCCGGTGTGCGATATGCAGACCAAGCGCTTCAACGATGAAGCCGGGAAGCTGGAGGGCGTGGAAATCCTCACGGTCTCCATGGATCTGCCGTTTGCGCAAACCCGCTGGTGCACCAGCTTTGGCGTGGATCACATCAAGATGCTGTCGGATCACAAGACCGGCTCATTTGGTGCGGCCTACGGCACCCTGATCAAGGAATGGCGAGTGGAAAGCCGCGCCATCTTTGTGGTGGGCAAGGACAACGTGTTGAAGCACGTGGAGTATGTGAAGGAAGTGGCTGACCATCCGGACTACGATGCCGCGTTGGCCTCGGCCCGGGAAGCGGCCGCCAGCTAAGCGCACGTACCGCCCTTGCCATCGGAACTCAAGCAGGCGTGGGCTTCGGCTCACGCCTGTTTCGTTTTATGACAGCTGTTCCGCTGATCCGGTGGTTTGCGATGATAACGGACGGACCATGGAAATTCTTGTTCTCTGCCTAGCCGCCGCGCTGGCGCAGGAGCCGCGGGTGGTGACGCCCGCCGCTTCGGCCTCCTCCGCGCCATCGGATGCTCTTTTGCTGGGCCATTCACGCTGGACCACGGCCGATGGTCAACCGAACCGCTGCCGCGAGAGCCAGGGCGAGATCGTCTGCACCAGCGGCTCCGGCGACATCTATTCGGCGGAGAAGTTCGGCAGCATCCAGTTGCACCTGGAGTTCAATGTTCCGGTGATGCCCGGCCACAAGAGCCAGATGAAGGGCAACAGCGGGCTCTACCTGATGGAGCGTTACGAACTGCAGATTCTCGATTCGTTCGAGAACCCCACCTACGTCACCGGCATGCTGGGCGCGCTTTATGGTCAAGCCGCGCCGCTGGTGAACGCGGCGCGCAAGCCGGGAGAGTGGCAAAGCTACGACGTGGTCTTCCACGCTCCGCAGTGTGACGCGGCGGGCAAGATTGCCAAGCCGGGCACGGTAACGGCCCTGGTGAACGGCATCCTGGTGCAGGACCATGTTGCCATTGTCGAGAAAGCCGACCAGCTATTAAAGAAGGATGGCGGCCAGGGCGCTTGCCGACCGGGCCGCATCCGGCTGCAGGACCATTCCGGGTTCAAGGATGCTCCGGTGACGGTGATGAAGTTCCGCAACGCGTGGGTGCGGCGTCTTGAGTAGTCTCCCCGGAACGCAGTTCTTCCGCAATCTGATCGAGCGCCGGGCGCTGCTCTACCAGTTGGTGCGGCGTGACTTCGAACGCCGCTTTGTGGGCTCCGCCGGCGGGTGGTTGTGGGGCGTCATCCATCCGCTGGTGCTGCTGCTCAGCTGGACTTTCGTTTTTCACTTCGCCATGGGGTCGCCGGTGCCCAAGAACGCCGGAACCGACAGCTACACGCTATTTGTCTTTTGCGGCTACCTGCCGTGGATGCTGTTCCAGGAGACGGTGCAGCGGTCCTCGACGTCGTTGATTGAATCATCGAATCTGATCACCAAGACCCTGTTCCCCTCCGAACTGGTGCCGTTGTCCATCTTTTGCTCTTCGTTGATTAGCCACGGCATCTCACTGGTGCTGGCCGTGATCGCGGTGCTGGTGTGGGGTGGGGGAGTAGGCTGGGCGCTGCTGTGGCTTCCTCTGTTCGTGTTTCTGCTGGCGCTGCTGGCGACGGGGCTTTCCTGGATCGTGGCGGCCTTCCAGGTCTATTTGCGGGACACTGCGCAGGCGGTGATGGTGCTGTTGACGCTGTGGTTTTGGGTGACGCCGATCTTTATTGAAGTCAGCCAAGTGCCGGAGCGGTTGCGCTGGCTGCCGCGATTGAACCCGTTGACGGCCTTTGTCCAGGCGTATCGCGGCGGTTTGCTCTCGCACACTTCACCGGCACTGGGCGACCTGGCGTATGCGTCCGCTTTCTCGGTGACGGTGTTTGTGGTGGGCGGCCTGATCTTTCGTCAACTGAAGCGCGGGTTCGCGGACGTTCTGTAGCGGCCGTGTTTTGTCTGACGGGACCGCTTGCTGACGCGCGCGGCTCAGTAGCATCCTGGCGTTACCAAGCTCTGACCGCAAGCGAGCGGTTTGGCAGATCTGCGCCATGGGCTGCTCGCACTCTCGCATGCTGTAATTGAAGGTATGACCCGACGTGAACTGCTGGCCGGGACGGTGGCGCTTGCCCCGTCAGCGATGGCCCAGAAGAAAGAAAAAAAGAAGAACGGCCCTCCTCCGCTGCGGCCGAACATCCTGTTCATTCTGGCGGATGACTTGGCCAGTTGGATGCTGGGCTCCTATGGCAACAAGGAGATCCGTACGCCGCACATGGACCAGTTGGCACGCCTGGGCACACGGTTTGCGAACCACTTTGTCGCGACGCCCATCTGCTCCGCGTCACGGGCTACCATCTTCACCGGCCGCATGCCGCGGCAGCATGGCATCCAAGACTTCTTGACCGACTCGCCCATCGCCCAGCCGCCGCAGGGTCAGAAAGACGTGCCGGAATCGTTCAGCAAAGAAGTGATGCTCTCGGAGTTGCTGGCGCAGCAAGCCGGTTACCGCTGCGGCTATGTCGGCAAGTGGCACATGGGGCAGGATCGCAAGCCCGGGCGCGGCTATGAATATAGCTACACGATGCTCGGCGGCTCGCGTTCCTACACGAATCCGGAGATGTCGCTGAATGGTGAGATGGTGCAGGAGAAGGGCTACCTCGCGGAG
>JBIKMK010000567.1:0-3526 GCA_044359315.1 Bryobacteraceae bacterium
TTTCCGGCGGCCGCGTCGGCTGCCAGCACCAGGGCCGCGCCCAGGGCCGTGCCCACTACCGCTGTGATCAGTGTTCTCATTTGTTCCAGTTCTCCTTTATGTACCAGCCAAAATCACACCACCCGAATCGGGTGATTTACCGCTTTTGCAACTGCGCGATTTTACCCGCCAGCCCCAACGTCTTTAAGATCTCCGGCGCAGGCTCTTCCACCGCCAGCAGTTCATGACAACTGGCACAATCCTGCTTGATCGTGGCTTGATTGGCCGCCACGTGGGCATCGTCGTGACAACGGAAGCAGCCCGGCGAATCGGTATGCCCCAGATTGTTCACGTAGGTTCCCCAGGTAACCTTCAGATCAGGAAAGACATTCCGTTGATAAATGGCTGCCAGCCTCTTTCCCGCCTCTGCCACGGCCTTCCCTTGGCTGCCAGCCACGAGTGGATATTTGCTTTGGTAGAACGCGGCCAATGCTTCAGGGATTCGCCGGCCTGCATCCTCACCCGAGGCGTACTCCACGCGCAGTAACTCCACCGCCGTTTTCTTCAAGAACGGCAATCCGGGCGACAGGTCGCCGGTGGCCAGTGCACGATTCACGGCCCGCTCCGGCAGTTCGAAGCGATGCGTCGGCCGGTTGTGGCAATCGACGCATTGCATCTGGAAGCGCGGTGCAGCGGCCAACTGGTCGGCCTTGACGTCAGCCGCGACATACGTGCGGCGGTCGTTACTCTCTTCGTTGGTGTACTCCACCCAGGGGATGGTTTGCCGCTTGGGGTCCATGGCGGCGTAACGGACGCTGACCCCAGGGCCAAAATGCGCATCGTGGATACCACGTGCGGCCTTTGACCCACCGACCATCATCATCAGCACCGTCTGGGTGGCAGTATTGGCTTCATCATCGGCAAAGTTGGGGATGACGCTGAACTTCACACTCCCGGACCCCTGTGGCCAATGGCACCGCTCACAGGTCTCTGAGTCAGGCACCAGCATGCCGGACTCAATGGCGGAAGCGATGGGCCGGGGGTGGTTGTTCAACGCGACCGCGCTCAGTTGCCGGACTCCCGCGGCCTTGGCGGCAAACCAACCGCTGGCCCCGGGCGCGACATGGCAGGAGACGCACGCCACGCGGGAATGCGGAGAATTCTGGTAGGAGGCCAGTTCAGGAGCCATCACATGGCAGGTCTGGCCACAGAATTGCGCCGTCTCCATATGCTCCACCGCCCGGTAGGTGAGTTGGGAGGCGATGATCACGTTGGCGACTGTGGTGACCGCCAGAAAGGTGGCCACGCGACGCATGACGGCGGGCCGGTCCTGGGCTGAGGCCACGCCGCGCCTGACTTGACGCCGGGCCAGCACCAGACCGAAGGGAATCAGCACCAGACCCGCCACAAACAGAATCGGCAGGGCGACAAACAGGAGTATCCCCATGTAGGGATTCTCAACGTGCCCTCTCATTTGCAGCGGCAGGACGAGAAGCCAGGAGATCGCGGCGGTGGTCACCATTCCCGAACCGAGCATCGACAACCAGTGGCTGGTCAGCAGGGCAAGAATTGGCCGGTCAAGGAGTCTGTTCATTCGGGATGCGGAAAACTATCTGTGCGATTTTCAGTGCAATTCAAAGGCCACTGACTGTCCCCCGCCGAATCAACGATTTGTGCTCGTCACGCTTGGGCATATCCCACAGTGGGTGAGAAAGGTGGGGAATATCACCCACACTAAAGAGCCGCGGACTGTAAGGTACGGGAGCGGTTCCGGCAACTTTGGTGAAAAGAGCAGACCCTACCTGCGGGTTGGTGTTAGCCTGGTTTCTTGAAAGCGCTTAACCAATACCGGACAATATAGATACGAAATATTTGGCTTTCCCGTATCGGTTGTGATGTGTAGAGTAGAGTAATGATTGGGCCCACCATACGCCGAGTAAGCCGGTACTTGGTGATTTGTATCTTCACGGCGACCGAGTACGCCCACGCCCAGGCAAAGCCGGATAACTCGCTCTGCCAGGCTTGCCATGAGCCGGTGGTGGCCAAGGTTGAAGCCGGCGCCCATGGAGCGGCCGCTTGCGCCGCGTGCCATACCCGCCACGAAGAGTTTCCGCACCCTGCCAACGCCGCACCGGCGGAATGTAAGACCTGTCACGCCAAACAAGTCAGTGAGTTTCCGCAGACCGTGCATGGGCAAGCCACGAAACGAGGCGAACAAGGGGTTCCCGAATGCGCGGTGTGCCACGGCGTAACCCACGAGGTGGCGCGCACCGCCTCGTTTGACGCCCGCAAGCAATCGATCGAAACCTGCGGGATGTGTCACTCGGAGCAGTTGGAGCAATTCCAGAAGAGCGTTCACGGCCAGGCGATCGCCAAAGGCATTCCCGACGCCCCGGGTTGCAGCAACTGCCACGAAGTCCATCTCGCGCTGCCCCCGCAGAGCAAGAACACATTCTCGAAAGCCAGCCAGATTCGCGAGACTTGCGCCGGTTGCCACGCTGACCTGCGGCTGGCCAGCCGGTTTGGCATTCCACCGGACCGCATTGTCAGCTTTGACCAGTCCTTTCATGGCCTCGCCCTGAAGGCTGGCTCGCAGACGGTGGCCAACTGCTCCAGCTGCCATGGCTTTCACGAGATTCGTAACTCAAAAGATCCGCTGTCGATGGTCCATCCCCAGAACCTGGCGGCCACTTGCGGCCGTTGTCATGAGGGTGCTGGAACGCGGTTTGCCCTAGGAACTGTCCACTGGACGGAGGGGCAGCAAGAACCGGTGGGGGTGGGGTGGATCCGGCTGATCTACTCCGTGGCCATTCCTTTGATTATCGGCCTGATGGTCCTGCACAATGGTGGGGACTTTGTCCGCAAGGTTTTCTCGTTGCGATTGGCCAAAGTGGCCGTGCCGGACTTTCAGCTCCGCGCCAGCGCCCGGCAGTTCCGCATGCACGGTGCGGAGCGGGTGCAACACGCTCTGTTGGTGGTGTCATTTGTGGCCTTGGCGGTGAGTGGCTTTGCGCTGCGGTATCCCGACGCGTGGTGGGCAAAGCCATGGGTGTCCTGGGAAGCGTCGATCTCGCTTCGCGGCATCGCTCACCGGACCGCCGCCGTCGTGTTTATTGTGGTTTCGGTGGCACATGTGGTGTCACTGATCGTCAGCCGCCGTTTGCGCGAACACTGGAAGGAACTGCTTCCCCGCGGCAGCGATGTCCGTGAGGCCTTCACCATGTTCATGTGGAATTTAGGCATCATCCGCCAACGTCCCATGGTGGCCTCACACGGCTACATCGAGAAGGCGGAGTACTGGGCCGTTGTTTGGGGTGCGGCGCTGATGGCCGTCACGGGAATTGGGCTGTGGGGCAATCAGTTTATGCTGCAATACTGGCCCAAGGCCGTGCTAGACGCCTTCAGCGCGATCCACTTCTATGAGGCCGTGCTGGCGACGCTCTCGATCCTGGTGTGGCATTTCTATTTCGTACTGTTTGACCCGGAAGTCTACCCGATGGACCCAGCCTGGTTGACCGGCTATAGCGTACGCAGCCGGGCCACGTCC
>JBIKMK010000568.1:0-3525 GCA_044359315.1 Bryobacteraceae bacterium
TCAAGTTTGATTCGCCCCGGTCGGCATTGACGGCAATCAGTTGGCGCTGCCCGTTCTGCCGGGCCACTTCCCAATAGCCTTCGTCGGTCAAGCGCAGTGTTTCCGCCGTGGAGGAGGCTTTCAGGTCCAGCGCCCGCTCACCCTTGGGGTTCAGCACATCCACCGCCGCACCCAGTTTTGATCCCGCCTGCCGCAATTCAAGAAACGAGCCCGCCTGCACCGTCGCTTGCCGTACATCAATGCCCGCCAGATATCGTGCCGACTGCTCGACAAAGGGCACAAACGTGGGATGGAGCGGAAAGTCATTGGCGACGTTGTCAAAGGCGGAGGCAAAGAAGAGGATCCGCCCCTCACCGGAACGCACCTCCGTCAGCAGTGGCGTATCATCGCTGAGTTTGGCCAGCACGCGAGCCTTCGCCGCATCCACTTTGATCGCCTGATAGAACCGGACGCCTTCCCACTTGTTCGCCTTGGCCACCGCCGGGTGCGTCAGGTCAAAGCCGCTGGGCGTAAAAAACCGCTCTTCTCCCCGCCCGGCATAGCGCGACTCGATCACCTTGGCTCCCGTCAGCGGTACCGTGCCGCGCGACGCCATCGTGGCCCCGGCGGCGATCCAGACACCACCGCCCGCCGCGATGTATTTCTTGAGCGCATCTTCCAACTGCGCCGGGAGGCTGGCCACATCGCTCAGCACCACCAGCGAGTAGCGGGAAGGCGCGACATTGGCCGCCTCATTCACGGCCATTGGTTCCAGGACGAACAGATTCTCGGCCCCCGCCTCCAGCGCCGCCCGGAAGTAGACCGCCGCCCGCGTGCGCCCCGGCTCATGCAAAAAGAGCACCTTGCGTGGATCGGCCCTTTCGAAGGCAAACCGGAACGTGTCGTCCGCAGCCAGTGAATCGCCGCCATCAATCCGCACCTCGCCGCGATTCCAGCCATAGGAGGCATCCAGGCCGATAAACTCCACCGAAGCCCGGCCACCCGCCGCCAGCTTCACCGGCTTCGTTTGAAGCGTCTTGCCGTTCACCACCAGCGAGACCGTCTTGTCCGCCGCCGGAGTGCCGAACCCGGCCACCGTCGCCAGCAATCTCGCCTTGGCCGGTTCACTGGCGGTGGTGGGAGCCGTGACCGTTTCAACCGAGAAGTTTGCCGTGGCCGCTGGTGCCGCCGCCGGGATCACCAGCGTCGTGTTCGGAGGTAATCGCAGTTCGGCAAACGAGGTCGGCATGGAAGACTGCTGCAGGTCAGAGAAGAACTGCACTTCGACCGGTATCTTCAGCGTCTCGCCTGCGGTCTTGGCGGCGCGGGCAATTTCGGTAAAGGCACTCCGTCCGTCCGCCGCACGAATAGCGGCGACGGCGGCCTTCAGCTCCGCCTTGTCCTTGCTGGGCTGCGTCAGCACCGACATGCCGCCTGAGAGCGACAGCACCTGGGCCGAGTTAGCCGCGCTCAAGCTATCGATGGCCGAACTCGCCTGCCGCTTGGCCCGTTCCAAGCCATCACCGGAGCGCATCGAAAAGGAATTGTCCACGACGAACAAGACGTGCCGCGCGCCACCCGTGGCCGTCATGTCGCGCCGCAGGAAAGGCTGGGCAAACAATAGGGCCAGCAACACCAGCATCAGCGCCCGCAACGCAAACAGCAACAGATACTTCAAACGGCGGTGCTTAACGGAGCTTTGCGTGCGCCGCTCAAAGAACTGCAGCGACGGAAACCGCAGCGGGTCCATCTTGTGCTGCTGCAGCAAGTGCAGCCACACCGGCAACCCGACGGCAAGCAGACCCGCCAACCACCAGGGTGAGAGAAGACCCATTACATCCTCCCCTGCCGCACGGCGAGATACTCGCGCAACGCCGCATCCAGCGGCCGCGAGGTGTCGATCAGCATGTAATCCAGGCCCGCCCCCTGCGCCTTGCTCTTCAACAGCGCGACGTGGGCATCGATCTTTTCGCGATACTCGCCCTTGGCATATTCCGGCGTCACTTCCATCTCGTCGTGCGTTTCCATGTCCACCAGCACCACTGGGGCGTTGATCTTGGGCGCAATCTCCTGCGGGTCCAGCAAGTGGAACAACACCACTTCACTGCCCTGCCCCCGCAACGGCATGATCGACTTCACCACCATCTCCGGATCGGCATAAAAGTCCGAAATCACCACCACCATGCCGCGCCGCTTCAGGAATTGCTGGAAGTGCAGAAACGGCTTGGCGAAGTCCGTGCGGGCATGCGGCTCGGCCAGGTTAATGGCATGCAGCAGCCGGTGCAATTGCCCAATGCGCGCCGAAGCCGGAACGAACTGGCGGACATCGTCATCAAAGACAATGATGCCCGAGGCATCGCGTTGCTGGACCGACAAGTAGATGATGGAGGCGGCCAGAAAGCGCGCATAGTCAATCTTGCGTGTCTGCCCCGGCGAGGCATAGCCCATGGACGTCGACGAATCGAGCAAGACGGTTAACTGGGTGTTCGTCTCACCCCGGTAGCGCTTCAAATACATGCGCTCCGTGCGGGCAAAGACGTTCCAATCGACGTGCCGCAGATCGTCACCCGCCGAATACATCCGGTACTCGGCAAACTCCTGCGAGAAGCCAAAATCAGGCGATCGGTGCAGCCCCGCGATAAAGCCATCCACCACGGTCTTGGCCACCAGGTCAAGGCTGGAGATGGACGAAAGCACCGCGGGATCGAGGAAGCGCTGCAGCACGATGGTTTAGGCCTTGGGTTGAGGAATCGATTCCAGAATCTTCTTCAGCACGTCGTCGGTGGTCAACCGGTCGGACTCTGCCTGGAAGTTCAGCAACACGCGATGCCGCAGCACGGGTTTGGCCAGGGCGGCGATGTCTTCATACGTGACGTGGTAGCGGCGTTTCATCAGCGCCCGGGCCTTGGCGGCCAATACCAGGAACTGCGCGCCGCGCACCGAAGCGCCGAAGTTGACGTACTTTTTCACGAATTCAATCGCGTTCGGGTCGCTCGACCGGGTGGCGCGGACAATATCGACGGCATAGCGAGCCACAGACTCCGCGATGGGCACCATGCGGACCAGCTTCTGGAAGTCGACAATCTCTTCGGCGGTAGTGACGGGTTCAGGCTGCTCGTTCGCCGTCGTGGTGGTCATGCCGATCACCTTCATCTCGTCTTCCACCGGCAGGTAGTCGAGCAAGGTGTTGAAGATGAAGCGGTCCAACTGCGCTTCCGGCAGCGGGTAGGTGCCTTCCAACTCAATCGGGTTCTGCGTGGCCAGCACGAAGAACGGCGCGGGCAGCGTGTAGTTGTTGCCGCGGACCGTACAGGACTTTTCCTGCATCGCCTCCAGCAACGCCGACTGTGTCTTAGGCGGCGTACGGTTGATCTCGTCGGCCAACAGGACATTGGCGAAAATCGGCCCCTGCACAAACGTCCAGTTGCGGCGGCCGGTGGTTTGGTCTTCTTCGATGATATCGGTGCCGGTGATGTCAGAGGGCATCAGATCGGGCGTGAACTGGATGCGCTTGTAGATCAGGCCGAGCGTCTGCGCCATCGTCCG
>JBIKMK010000569.1:0-3517 GCA_044359315.1 Bryobacteraceae bacterium
TGTCCCAGGGTGGGCACCGTCGTCTGGAAAGTATCCGCAAACCGCTGGGCAAAGCCTTCGTAGGCGCCAAAGTAGAACGCCTTGTTCTTCTGGATGGGCCCGCCCACGGTGCCACCATATTGCTGCCACTTCAGGTTGTTCTTCGGGATGTTGTTCAGGTTGTTGGTCCAACCGCGAGCCGCCAGGGCGGAGTCCCGATTGAAGTAGTAGCCCGTGCCATGCGTCTGGTTGGTGCCGCTCTTGATCGACACGTTCACCACGGCGCCGGCGCTGCGCCCAAACTCGGCAGAGAACGAGTTGGTCTGAACCTTAAACTCCGCGATCGCATCCGGATTCGGCTGCACCACCTGGGCGCTTAACGCCTGGGCATTCTGCGTGCCCTGGTTGTTGTCGACGCCGTCCAGCAAAAAGTTGTTCTGGGTATGATAATTTCCGTTGGCCACAAACCAACCCGGGCCGCGCGTCGTCGGGTTCAATGTACTGGCCGCGACGCCCGGCGACAGCAGGGCCAGCTCAGTATACCGGCGTCCCGCCAGCGGCAACTCCACCGCCGTCCGCCCGCTGATCACTTGGCCCAATGAACCCTGCTCGGTTTGGATCGAGGCGACATTGGCCGTCACTTCCACCGTTTCACTGACGCTTGAAACTTCCAGCTTCACGCGCAACAGCCGGCGTTCATCGACGTTGATCGTAACATTCGTCAGCTTCACACTCTTGAAGCCGCTCTGCGCCACCTCCACCTGATAGACGCCGCGGAGGATCGGACTAAACACGGCATAGCCATCCGCGGAAGTCTCGCCCGCCAGGCGCTGTCCCGTGGCTTGACTCAACAGGCTCACCTTGGCGCCGGCAACCGACGCCTGTGACGGATCCTCCACCAGGACTCTCAGCGACGCTGAATCGGTCTGCGCCCACAGCGCAGCCGTCAGGCCCATCAAAGCAAGAACACTTTTCATGAGTCCTACCTTAGCGAGCCAATGCTTCATTCACACTACAGCCCGATGACAGCTCCATCAACGTAGCCCATTTGTCCTCCGACACCCGGCCAGCGTGGGATTCGGCCTGCCCCGATCACCGCCCGGACACCCGCATCTCGCTGTCACAACATCACTTAGCCATAGCCCCCGGGAAGACCGGGCTCACCGGGAGATCCAATGGTTGGCAAACTTCAGGCCTGGACGCGGCTCCACCGTTGGCATGTGGCAACTCTCGCAGGTTCCCGTCACGGCCACCCGATGCTTGGGTTGAGCGTGGCAACTGACGCACATCGACTTGGCGGCACCGCTGTGCGCGTCATGGCAGGTGGTGCATTTCAGACGCCCGGCACTCTTCAGGAAGCAGGCGCTCCGGGCCAGATAGAGCGGTTGATGGCGGACGTTCCAGGGGTTCGAGAAGTCCGTGTCGTCGCCTGCGGGAACCGGCTTGCGATGGCAGGCTCCGCAAGCGTCATTCATCGCCGTCGCGGACAGCTTGCCGGGGTTGAGGATCGGGCCCCGGCCGCCATTATGCCGGGCACCGTCACCGTGGCAGGCCTGGCACTGGACCCCGGGCTGTGGAACTCCGATCTGCCCGTCCGCGGAGACGGTCAGTTTGCCGGTTGAATGGCACTGGAAACAGCGCAGGATGGCCGCACCAGGATCGAAGATGCGATACCGCTCTCCCGCCGAACTACGGTGGCCGGGAGTCAGATCAAAGCGGTCCAGCTTGGCGTAGTAGCTGAGGCCGTGCTCCAGATAATGCTGCGGGTCCGCCTGGCTGACAAAGGTCACTGCCTGGCTGCCGGCACCAAACGCCCAGTCAGCCCCGATGGACCGCCACTGGGGGGCATCCGCCCGCCGTAACGAACGCGCGTGCGCGCTACCCTGATGGGCCGCCGCCTGCTGTGCATGGCACGTGACGCAGTCGGCCGCCCAGCCCAAAGCCAGCGCGGTCAGGACGAGGGTTACCAGATGAAGCGGCCGCTGAACTGGATCTGCCGCCCAAAGTTACCCGCACGCTGGGAGACGATTCTGCCGAAATTCACCGACGTGGGATTGGTGTCCGGATTGCTTCCCGTAAAGGCGTTCAGCAGGTTGTACGCTTCCCCGCGCAACTCAAACTTCAAGCGCTCCTTGTACACCGGGAACTCCTTGGCCACGGTGGCGTCAAAGTTCACAAATCGCGGCCCCTTGACGTTGTTGAACTGCAAGGGATTGGTGCGCCGCGTGAAAGCGGGCAGCACTGAGAACTTGGACGTATCGAACCAGCGGTTGGACGTGGGCTCGGCCACTCCGGGGTCGCCCGATACCACCGCGCCCGGGAACCGCAGGTAGAGGCCCGAGTTATAGGTGAACAGCGTGCTGGTGGACCAACCCCCAAACATCGCCTGCACCAGCGCCGGAGCGCTATTAATAAACTTCTTGCCCTTGCCGAAGGGCAGTTCATAGATGGAAGCACCCGTGATGCGGTGGCGCGCATTGGACGCCGGCTGCCAGGTGAAGTTCTGCGTGAAGTTGTCCACGTTGTCGTAGAACTCCTGGTTCTGCTCGCGGTTGTAGTTGTACCCGATCACCATGTTGAAGCCATTCACAAACGGCCTTTGGAACTGCATTTGAAGGGCACGGTACCGGTTGCCTACTCCGCCACGGAGGGTCTCCACCAAGCCGCTGTACTGCGGATAAGGGCGGAGCAGCTCCGACACGGCGACATTGCGCTGGGTCCGCAACTGCCCCGGCATCTTGTCCGCCGGCAGGACGCCAAAGAAGGGGTTCGGCACACTGGCGGTCACCGCATTGCCGACGCGGATACCAATGCGCGGGTCCACCTGATTGACATCGTAGTTGTAGGGCTGGCTGCGCCCGAGGTTGGTAAAGAAGGTGATGTCCGCGAGAATCTTGCCGGGCAGCTGCCGCTGCAGGCTGACGTTGATACGGTCGTTGACACCGGGCGTAAAGTCCTGCTGATACCAGGTGCCGGATCCGCCCAAGTTGGTGTACCGCCCGAACCGCTTGCCGGAGACAGGCACCAGCCCGCCGGGGTAGGGGTTGGAGAAACTCTGCTGTACAATCCCCTGCAACGGCGCGATGGTGTTGCTGGTGGCGTCGAAACCGGGGTAAGGAACACTGCCCAGAATGTCGAGACCCTGCGTCAGGGTGGCCGGGACAATGTAACGGGCAAAGCCCACCCGGAGAGCCGTGTTGTTATCGAGCCGCCACGCAAGGCCGATGCGCGGCATGAAGAGTCCCTTAGGCGCATTCCAGGAGCCGCGATTGTCTTTGTCGGTGAAAACCCAAGCGCCGTTGTAAGTGGGCGCGCCATTCCTCAGCGCCGCGGCCTGGGCCGGCATTACCGGCGCATTGCTGCCGGAAAATTCCGGGATGGCGGCGGTCAAGTCGAGGAAGCGCGAGATGCGGTCTTCCGGATCGCGCATCGGGGTGAAGAACTCGTACCGCACACCAAGGTTCAGGGTCAGCCGCTGCGTCAACTTGATGTCGTCCTGGAAGAAGAAGCCGACGAAATCCACGGTCGGCCGCTGCAA
>JBIKMK010000570.1:0-3510 GCA_044359315.1 Bryobacteraceae bacterium
TGGTTGTCGATGTGCTTTTCAGTCCAGTAGCCAAACGCCATGGCGTTCTTTTCCGCACCGGACAGGGCGATGCGGGCGGGTTGGATCTCCTGGATCCGGGTGGACAGCTTGGTCACCAGCGGAATGTTGATCTTGCCGCCCTTGGCCGCGCTTTCCAGGTTGTCGGCCAGGTCCCAGAGGGTCTTGAGCGAAATCAGGTGCTGCGCCTCAAAGATGCGGATCATGTCCTGCGTCATTTGGGTGTGGGCATCCTGATCGGTCACCTGGAGTTCACCGGCCAACAGGTCCAGCATCCGGTCCTGCGGATCGGCGGTGTCGGCCGTCTTGGTGGCCTTAAACAGGGCTTGCACGCTGGCCCGGCCCGCGTCGAACAGTTCACGGCTGTTGTGCGGCTTGGCAAAGCCCTGCACAATCTGCGCGAGTGTCGAATCGGCGTCGGCGGCGGTGATTAAGCCCTGACGGCAAAAGATCTGCCATAAACCGACGGCGGCCTGCATCATGCCGGCATGGTCGGCGCGGATGCCTTGATCCCGGATGTTGCTGATGGCGTTGGCGCTATCGAGAAACGCGAGAATCGTCTTATCCTGCAGGTCGGGCGCTTCCGAGAAGATCGAATACTGTGCGCCCAGCGTGCGATACTCCCGGGCCAACCGGTCCACCGTCGCCGTTTCCAGCGGCTTGGTCCGGCGGCGGTTCAGATCACTGAGCGCCATGAAGATCTTCAGCGGTTCATTCTCCACCGCCTTGCGGGACAGCGCGAACAGCGCCTCCAACACATCGTCGGATTCCTTCCAGTTCACCGCTGATTTGGTCAGCTTGCCGTCGTACTTGCCGTGCGGGTGATTGACGAACAGGTTCTTCCAGACCTCGATGGAGCCGGGGATATGCGGCGCGCCATTGGGCTCCAGGCGCAGTCGCGTCGCCAGCAACAACATGTCGGTGTTGGCCCGGAAGACGGGGCGCGCGGGGCCGGGCGAGGTGATGCGGCCGCGAATCGCAGTGTAGTAGCGCTTCATGCGGACCGAGTCTGTCAGGAACGCTTGCTCCGGGCCCCGGATGCGGGCGGCGGAATCGAAGTAGCTGGCCAGCCAGCCATCATCGCGATTGATCAGCTTTTCCAGAAACTGCACGCCCTGATCCGGGCTGGCACCGGCCAGCTCGGTCCAGCCGGGAATCGACTTGGGCGCACCCGGCACGATCGCCTTGCCGCCGCGGATCTGGAACATGCCGCCAAAGAAGTCGAGAATGTGCGAAAACGCCTTCAGGCGGGCCACCGGGATGCCCTTCTTCATCTCTTCCGCCGTCTCCGGGTCCAGCTTGGACAAGCCCAGATATAGGCGGCAGAGCGCCGGATCAGACAGGAAGAAATCCACAAAGCCCATCTCCGGCGAGCCCTTGTCGCGGGCGGACTGCCAGTATTCCGGGCCATACAGCACGGGCACCTTAGTGGGCGCGTAGTTCAACTCAAACGGGCGGTTGGTGCGGAGCGCTTGCTCCAGCGGCGATAGCGGGAAGCCGGAATCCACCGTGAGGAAAGCGCGCGTGGCGTTGACCGTCTCCAGCACCACTTCGGCCCCGCAGCCGCCGCGCATGCGATAACCCAGCACCTTCAACAGGTCGGCGGTTTGGGTGGATTCACACTGTTCAATGCGGATGATGCCGGTGGGTCCGGCCAGCTTTTCCAATTCGCGGGCCTGCGACAGATAGCGGACCACCAGTTTCAAGTACTCGGTCTGCTCCAGCGCTTCGTTCGATGAGGCGGCCTGGTAGCCGTTGGTGACGACGTTGCGGGCCAACGCTCCGAGCAGATCTTCAGCAGGCAGATCGGGTGACAGGGCCGCCATGCGGTTGAAGCTGCGCAGTGGCCCAGGGATGTTCACCGTGGGCCATTCCGAGACCTTGGCATTGGCAGCGGAGGTGATGCCCACCAGTTCGATCATCTTCACGCGCCGTTCCACCACGGGACGCCGGGGTGAGGAGGCAGGCAACGCCTTCAACAGCGCTTCGTAGGCCGCCTTGGCCCCGGGGTCGCGCCGCCGGTCCAGGAACTCGGCATAGGCTGCCAGATCATCCGGTGAGCCACTGGAGACACCGCTCCGCAACAAGGCGCGCGCTTCAGCAACTGCGCCCCTTGATTCGAGCGCCTGCACCTGGCGCAGATCGACTGCGGCCAGCGCCGGCAGACACGCAACACAAACCAGCAGAAACCTCGGCTTCATAAGCTCGGCTCCTCCCCTTGCACTTTGGCTTCTAACTATACAACGGCATCGAGGTGGGGAAAACAGCCCCCACCGAACCGTACTTCCCGTGCGTCCCCCGATGCTCGTTCAAACAGGCACCAGGGTCGCGCCGGGCTGGATCCTTCACCAGCGGGTGGCCCGCTACAATAGCGTGGTGATGAAACGAATTGCCGCATGGGCATTGATGCTCGGTCTGCCGGTAAGCGCGCAGGAAATTAAGATAGGCGTGGTCGGCTTGGTGCATTCTCATGTCTGGGGACACCTGGGGACCATCTTGAAGGGTGACAAGGTGCAACTGGCGGGCATCGCGGAAACGGTGCCGGAACTGATTGCCGAAGCCAAGCGGCGCGGTGCCCCGGAAGGCGTGTTCCACTCCGATTGGCGCAAGATGCTGGAGGCCACCAAGCCGCAGGTGGTGTGGGCGTTTGTCGAGAACAACCGCCACCTGGAGATCGTCGAATTCTGCGCGCCCCGCAAGATCCACGTCATGTTTGAGAAGCCCCTGGCGTCCACCTATGCCGATGCCCTGAAGATCCAGGCGCTGACGAAAAAGCATGGCATGCAGGTGATGACCAACTATCAGATGGCCTGGTGGTCTCCCAACTACACGGCGAAGAAGTTGGCCGATGCCGGTGAACTGGGCCGCGTATGGCGATTGCGCGGTGTCGTCGGCCATGGCGGGCCGGGGCAGCCCACCGGGCTGAACAAATGGTTCTTCAACTGGCTGACCGATCCCGAGCAGAACGGTGCCGGGTCACTGATGGACTTTGGCTGCTACAACGCCCTGTGGAGCCTCTGGTATCTGGGCCGGCCGGAAAGCGTCTATGCGCAGACCAATCAATTGCGCCCGGAAACGTTCCCCAAGGTGGAAGACAACTCCACCATGATCCTGAAGTACCCCAGTGGCGTGGGTCTGTTTGAAGGCAGCTGGGACCTGCCGCGCAGCTTCCAGGATCTGGAAGTGTTTGGCCTCAATGGCAGTGTCTACATGACACGCGAAGGCGTCAAGCTGCGCAAGGGCCGCGCGCCGGAGACTGCCGCCGAGGTGGAACCGCTACCCGCGGACCGGGCCGAGCCGGTGGCCTACATGGTCAGCCGCATCAAGGCCGGGCTGCCGCTGGAAGGCCTGGTGGCGCTGGACATCAACGTTCAGGTGGTGGAGATCATTGAGGCCGCCAAACAGAGCGTGAAGACCGGTGCCGCCGTCAGGCTCCCGCGGCGATAGTCGCCCTGGCCCCGTTAATGGCCGCCCGGCGCCGTCACTCGTGCC
>JBIKMK010000571.1:0-3509 GCA_044359315.1 Bryobacteraceae bacterium
AAAAAACGGCTAGGGTCTCCCTGAATTTCCACCGGCAGGATTATTTTGTTCCTGCTCGGGGGGGCTAGGCCTAGCTCTGAGTGATTCGTACTATAGCCATTCAAAGCAATAGTACGCAAAGCACCCAGTGCCATCACCCCAACAGCGTAGGGGGAACGCTCGTCTGCCTCATGGGGAAGGAATAAACACCGAAATCATCATTGCCCACATCCTGCCGATACTCCAGAACAGGGAGGGTGGTAGAAGAGAGTGCCCTGCCTGCCTTCTGCAATTCCTTCTAAGTCATTGATGAAAAAATGTTTGGACCAAACATGCACGTGAACATGCGCCCCGCGCGCCTGCTGGATCTTCTCTGGATTGGAGGCCAAACATTCTGCATTGCCCTAGCGCTGACTCCGCTGTTCCCGTTGCGAAGTTGAGCGGATGGGATTTGGGAATTGACAAAGCCGCGCTGCAGCTGAATCGACCGCGCCGCCTCCACCCGGGCATCATCGTCGTCCCCGAACCGCCAAACAAGTCCACCACCACATCACCCGACTTACTGCTGTTGAGCAAAGCCCGCTCGACCAGTTCCACCGGCTTCATGGTCGGATGAAGACGGTTGGCCGGCGGGCTTGTTCTCATGCCACAGCGTCGATTGCGACTTGTCGCCATACCAGGCGTCGCTTCGATCGGCCACGTGGCAGTAGAAGATCGGCTCATGCTGAAACTTGTAGCGGCCGAAGCCCCAGGCGAACGTGTTCTTGGCCCAGATGATCTGGCAGCGGACCGCGAAGCCGGCGGCTTCAATCGCGTTCTGAAACTCGCGCTGCCACGACGAGGAGTGGCAGACATAGAGCGCGGCGCCGGGCTTCATCACGAGCGATAGTTCGTGAACACCGCGCTGTCCCCCACGCCCCAAACCCCAAACCGTCCCCCAAACCACGCGGGTCCCGCGCGACTCCCCGCCAACCAATCATGAAGCTCCTGCTCTGCACTAAGAACGATCTCTTCGGCGCCGTCTGGGCGTCACGCCCTCCACCATCTTCAACTAGGAGTCCAACCGCTCCAGGCCGGATGGACGGCTCATGCTGGTGGTGGAGTCCTTTCTGGGTGTCCGACACGGGCCACCCCTAAGCCACTGCCTCCGGATTCGGTGACTGACCATCCACGGTTCAACCCCGCCGCGATCCTCTGGCGCCACTCTACTTCCAATACACCCGGTCGAGCGACCGGTAGCTGACCGCCTCGGCCACATGCTTAGCCTGAATGTGCTCGGACCCCGACAGATCGGCCAACGTCCGCGCAACTTTCAGAATCCGGTCATGCGCCCGGGCGGAGAAGCCGAGCTTACGGATGGCGACCTCTAGCGTGCGTTCGCTGGCGTCATCCAACGGGCAGATCTTGCGGAGTTGTCCGGAGGGGATCTGGGAGTTGACGAAGCCGCGCTGCAGTTGGAGTGCTCGCGCCGCCTCCACCCGCGCCCTAATGTCGGCGGACCGTTCGCCGGCGCCATCGCCGCGGAGTTCCTTATAGGGGACGGCGGGCACCTCAATATGCAGGTCGATTCGGTCGAGCAGCGGGCCAGAAATCTTGCCCAGGTAGCGCTGGACGATGGCGCCGGTGCACCTGCATTCCCTCGTAGTGTCGCCCAGAAATCCACACGGACACCCGTGTAGCTCTCGACTGCACTGAGTATGAAGGGGCGCGGACGCTCTTCAGGGCCCCAGCGTGCCGCAGATTAACGCGTCATGCCGCGAATGTCAGCGCCTGCGCCAAGTCGGCATCTGTATACCGTCCAGGGTGATGATGCTGACGTTTCCGGCCCACCGGCCGGCGGCGAGCCCTTGGTGACGCTCTTCGACAGCAGATTACGCCAGCCGTCATAGCTGAAGCTCTGCCCCCAGTCCGGCCCGAGGGTTTCGACTTTGGTCAGGCGGGGGAGAGAGTCATAGGCGTACTGCCAGGCCTAAGATGTCCTTCAATCGTAAAGTGCTTAGTTCCTCCACAAAAACGTCGACATCGCCTTCCGGTCTTCGCGGTAAGCAGATTCTCATCTGAAAGCAGATCTCACTTCTTGCTGCCTGTTGACTTCCCAAGGCACACAGACTTTGGAGCGCCGGGAGGCGTCAATTGGTAGTTGATGAATTGGACCCTCTCTGGGGCCAGAGCAAGAAGAAGATAGAGCCCACGGTCACGGTACTCGATGTATTCGATACTTCCGCCGTGATTCTCATAGAGAGGCGCACTCTCTCCATCTGATTTGCAACTGTCAAAACTGTATCTCACGCGTTGAAACCCATTCCCATAGCGAGCTATTGCGTCCCTGACGGATAAAAATACCGGTGTAATGGTTATATCTGTAACGCGTTGCCGTCGCAAACCGACCCGAGTCTCTTCTGTCCCTGGCTCAGGGTTCACATAGACAAATTCTTCGATGCCCTCAACAGGAAATAAAACATCAATCCTGTTAGGCGCCCCGAGAATGCGTCTTACATCCTTTGCGGTAGATCGACCGGGCGAGATCCCTCGGTAGCTGATATCCGCGGAGAATGACGGCCCTTTCAGCAAAAACAGCAATAGCGATGCGGTCAAACGAGCTTTCATGGCATCCACCAAGGGCAGGGCGAGTTGAGAAAGGACGCAGGGTCAACCCAACTCGAACCATTGCTGACCCCAAAGTGCAGATGTGCTTCCGATGGCGGATCGCCGGTAGCCCTGCCAGTTTGTCCGAGGATTCCCAGCGCAGTGCCCTGAGTAATCATATCTCCCACCTTAATTCCAGCCGCAAAACTATCCAAATGGGAATAGAGTTGGCTGTAGCCATTACCGACATCAATCACAACCGTCGATCCGTGACCGGTCTGTTGTCCAACAAATGTGACGGTGCCACCAAGGCTTGCGACAATTGAAGTTTCTCCCGAAACCCCCGATATGTCGAGACCCTCATGGGGGTACCTGGTTCCGTCTCGCCTCCTTCGCCTGGCGTTGAATGCGCCATCACCGCCAACGCCGGGGCGAAGATGTCCCGTTTGTCCCTTAGGCTTCGCCGAAAAACCTGGTGTGCCGGAGACAGGATTCACTCCGCATAGAGGCGGGGGTGGCATTGGGGACGGGCGCGATCCGCCACCAGCTCCATCCCGGCCAGCGAACCCACGTCCGCTACCAACATCTAGCCCACCACCACCCATGCTTTCATCGGTTCTGATGAAGTCGTCGAAGATGTGCTGGGCGCGGCAACCATCACGATTGGGACACGATCGAAACAGCCCCTCCGGATCACTAAAGTTCACCGGGTCCCCCTGCACATAGGCATACCGATTCCACGAGCCCGGATCAGACGGCCCGCCGCTGGCGCGGTAGGGGTCGCTCGACAGGAACCGCCCATACACCGACGAGTAGTAGCGGTTGAGGGCGTAGTCGAGGCCGCTGGCTTCCCGCTGGTAGGTGGCGAACTTGTATTCGGTAGTGCTGGTGCCGCGTTCTTCGCCGTAGGGGTGGTGCCGCGTATTCGAGCTCAACCGGTCCGG
>JBIKMK010000572.1:0-3508 GCA_044359315.1 Bryobacteraceae bacterium
CATCGCCTCCGCCATCCACCATTGCGTTGCCAAAGCCCGCTTGGGTCAACACTTGGACGGCGCGATCCACCGCGTAGCCTTTCGCGATGCCGCCCAGACCGATACTCATCTGGGCTTCCGGCAGGACCACGCGATTGCCCTCAATCTGAATTGCTCGATAGTTCACGTTCCGCCGGGCGGCCTCCACCAACTGGGGCGTGGGCGGCACGAAGTGATCGTCGAACTTCCAGATCTTGCCCATGCCGCGCCAGGTGATGTCGAAGGCCCCTTCGGTCTTGTGGCTGTATCGGATGCTGCGCTCAATCATCTCGCGCAATTCTTGCGGTACCTCCACCGGATGCTTGCCGGCAGCAGCGTTCACTCGGGAGATCGGTGAATCCGGCTTCCATTCACTCATCAGACGGTCCACCCGGTTCAGCTCGGCATAGGCTTGCTCAATCGCGGCGCGGGCCGCATCCGGTCGGCCTTCATCGAACACTTCGATGGTCCACACGGTACCCATCAGTGGGCGGCTTACCCGAAGGCTCGAGGTGGGCCGATCCCAAGGTGCTAGCCGGAACGCCAACAGGGCGCTCGCGATCGCGAGGAACAAAAGCGTGCGTCGCCATAGAGCGGCCATGACCAGCAAGATCAGCAAGTTGGGGGCCAAACCACCTCAAACGAGTGGCCCTGCGCTTGCAATGCCATTGCCGTGCATACAGCCATTGTGGCGGCGGGACTTTCCGCAAAACGAGCTTCGGTGCCAATTTCAGGGACTTCAGCACAATCCATCAGCTTTCAGCCCAGCCGCTATGGGGTAGATGCCCCGGGACCGTGGGGCATCTACCCCACTGGTGACTGCGCGGAGGGCGTATCGGGGTGGATCAAGTGATGACTGAGTTCCTGATCGCCGGCGGAATCATGGGAGCGATGGGCGCAACGCTGGCGGCGGTGCTGGCTTTCGCGGATAAGAAGCTCTACGTCTATGAAGATCCCCGGATCGATGAGGTGGAAGGCCTGTTGCCCAAGGCCAACTGTGGCGCCTGCGGCTGTGCGGGATGCCGGGCCTTCGCCGAGAAGGCAGTGAAGGGCGAGATTGCCCCCGGCAAATGCACCGTCAATAGCCCCGAGGGAGTTGCGGCCGTCGCGGCTCTCCTGCAGATTGACGCGGGAGCAGAAGAGAAGCGGGTCGCGCGCCTGGCTTGCGCGGGTGGTCCCCATGTGGCCCGGCATCGCGCCCTGTATATCGGCCTGCCCACCTGTCGCGCCGCAGCACTGGTGAACGGCGGAGCCAAAGGATGCAGTTGGGGCTGCCTGGGACTGGGCGATTGCGAGCGGGTGTGTAGCTTCCAGGCGATCCGCATGAGCGGGCACAGCCTGCCGGTGGTGAACGAGCCGCTCTGCACCGCTTGTGGTGATTGCGTGGAAGTGTGCCCGAAGCAGCTGTTCTCGCTGCACGCGGTCAGTCACCGGCTTTGGGTCGCTTGCCGCAACCTGGCCGATGGCGCGCAGGCGGAGGCCGACTGCGAAGTGGCGTGCACCGCGTGTGGGCGTTGCGCGGTTGACGCTCCGGGTGGACTGATCCAGATCGTCAACAACCTGGCTGTGATTGACTACGGCCGGAACTCGCTGGCCTCACCCGTCCCCACGCAGCGATGCCCCACGGGGGCGATCGTCTGGTTCGAGAAAGACCAAGGCCCCCTTCGCGGGCCGGAAGCAAAGCGCATCACGCGCCAATCCCCGTTGCCCGTTCGGGCAGCGGATCTACCAACGCAACGCGCAACAAGTTCCTACGAGGGAATGCACTCATGAATGCTAAACAGACTTTCCGGTTTCCCGGCATCCGGCAGGCGATGGACGGCAATGCGGCCGTCGTCATGTGCGAGCGGGAATCAAGTGATGCCGCTGGTGCCTATCCCATCACTCCCTCGACGCAGATGGGTGAGTATTGGGCCGAGGAAGCCGCCAAGGGTCACATCAACATCTCCGGGCGTCCGCTGATCTTCATCGAACCCGAGGGCGAGCACGCCGCCGCCGCCGTGACGGCCGGCCTGTCGATGACCGGTCTTCGTGCGACCAACTTCTCCTCCGGCCAGGGCATCGCCTACATGCATGAGTCGCTCTACGCGGCGGTCGGCAAGCGGTTGACCTACGTGCTGAATATGGGTTGCCGCGCGATGACCAAGTCGACTCTGAATGTCCATGCCGGGCATGACGACTATCACTGCATTGACGACACCGGCTTCTTCCAGTTGTTCGGCAAGAGCGCCCAGGAGGTCTGCGACCTCAACATCATTTCGCACCGCATTGCCGAACTGGCGCTGACGCCCGGCATCTGCGCCCAGGATGGCTTTCTCACCACTCACCTCATCGAATCTTTGATGCTGCCGGAGCGCGAGTTGATCGCCACCTTCCTGGGGCGACCCGATGACATCATCGATACGCCCACACCGGCTCAGCGCATCCTCTACGGGCCCCGCCGCCGCCGTATTCCAGAGCTTTGGACCGTCGACAATCCCGTGATGATCGGGACCGTCCAGAACCAGGACGCCTACATGCAAAGCGTCGCCGCCCAACGGCCTTACTTCTTTAACCACATCGCGGCCATCACGGATCAGGCGATGGAGGAATTCCATGCGCTCACCGGCCGCCGCTATCAGCGGGTTTCCACCTATCGAACCAGCGATGCTGACTATCTGATTCTCGGACAGGGCAGCATGCTGGTCACCGCGGAAGCCGTGGCTGACTACCTGCGCGAGACGCGCAAGATCAAGGTCGGCGTGGTGAATCTCACCATGTTCCGGCCCTTCCCGGGCGAACTATTGGGCAGCTTGCTCCAGGGCCGCAAAGGCGTGGCCGTGCTGGAGCGCGTCGATCAACCGCTGGCCATGGACCTGCCGCTGATGCGCGAAGTCCGAGCCGCTCTCGGACGTTGCGTCGAGAATGGCAATGCCGCAAATCGCTCCGTGGCGCATGAGGGTTACGCCAGCTACCGCAAGCCCGAAGACATGCCGCCGCTCTATTCGGGTTCGTTCGGCCTGGGCAGCCGCGATCTCCAGCCGGAGGGCTTGATCGGCGCCATCGAGAATATGCTGCCCACCGGTGGGCACCGCAAGTTCTTCTATCTGTCGATCGACTTTGTCCACGACAGAGCATTCACGCCCAAACAGGAGATCCACCAGATCCAGGTGGCCGATGCGTACCCCGGGTTGAAGGAACTGGCCGTGCACGGCAGCGAGAACCCCAACCTGATGCCCAAGGACAGCATCACCGTCCGCTTCCATTCCGTCGGTGGATGGGGCGCCATCACCACGGGCAAGAACTTGGCCATGACGCTGTTCGATCTGCTGGGTTACCACATCAAGGCGAATCCCAAATACGGCTCGGAGAAGAAGGGTCAGCCGACCACCTACTACCTGTCTGCCGCCCCGGAACCCATCCGCATCAATTGCGATTACCTGTTCGTCGATGTCGTCCTGTCGCCGGACCCCAACGTCTTCCTTCACTCCAACCCGCTGGCCGGGCTGAA
>JBIKMK010000573.1:0-3488 GCA_044359315.1 Bryobacteraceae bacterium
TGGTCCTGCCACTCCACCAAAGCCAAGATCTCCTTCGCCGATCTGCGGCTCGATTCCAGCGCGGGAGCCGCCAAAGTCCTCGTCGCGGGCCAACCGGATCAGAGCCCGCTCTACCGCGCCCTCTCCTATGATGCGCAGACCAAAATGCCGCCCTCCGGCAAGCTTCCCCTGGACGTCATCGCTGACTTCAAAACCTGGATCGCCTCCGGTGCCGCCTGGCCGGACGAAGCTCCAGTGACCGTGGCCCCAAACCCAGCGGCGCCCAGCCCCGCCCGGGCTCAGGCCCTGGCGCACTGGGCCTGGAAGCCCGTCGTGCGTCCGCCCGCCACCTCCATCGATAGCCTCGTGCTGGCCAAACTGACCGAGAAAGGCCTGCGTCCTCTCGGAGAAGCCTCTGCCGCTACCTGGCTCCGCCGCGTCACCTTTGACCTCACCGGGCTGCCGCCCACTCTCGAAGAGCAGGACGCCTTCGCGCGCGACTCCTCCCGGGAAAAGGTGGTTGATCGCCTGCTGGCCTCCCCCGCCTTCGGCCAGCGCTGGGGCCGTCACTGGCTGGACCAGACCTACTACGCCGACACCATCGAGATCGGCCGCCGCGTGCCCGCCCGGCACGCCTGGCGCTACCGCGACTATGTGATCGATTCCACCAACCGCGACGTACCCTACCCGCGCTTCATCCTGGAGCAGCTGGCCGGCGACCAGTTGGAATGGACCACTCCGGAAGAACGACGCAACAACCTGATCGCCACCGGCTTTCTCGCCTTGGGCCCCTGGCCGCTGGTGAACGCCGACAAGGAACAACTCAAGATGGACGTGGTGGACCTCCAGGTAGACATGGTGGGCCGCACCTTCATGGGCCTCACCATGGGCTGCTCCCGCTGCCACGACCACAAGTTCGATCCCATCACCTTGAAGGATTACTACGGCATGGCCGGGATCTTCTCCAGCACGCGTACCCTTTTGGGCCGCTTAAGCCTGGGCGTCTTCTCCAACGTCAGTTCCGTCGCCTTACCCGAGACCCCGGAAGAGCTAACCCGCCGCGCCACGGAGACGCAAAGCTACTGGCAGAAGTTATCCGCCGCCCGCGCCGAACTGGCCGCCCTCCGCGAAAAGCGCAAGCCACTCGACAAGGAGTCCGCCGACGCCAAGAGCCTCGACAAGCAGATCTCTGCCGCCGTGCAAGCCGTGAAGTTGCTCGAGTATCTGCCGGTCGTCCCGCCCACCGCGCACGCGGTGCAGGATGCCGAGACCCCGGCCGATTGCCGCATCAACATCCGCGGCAACGCCCATCAGCTGGGTGCGGAAACGCCCCGCAGCGGCGTCGCGATTGCGGGCAAAGGCCATCAGCTCGACGTCCCGGATTTCACCAGCGGCCGCCAGCAGTTGGCGGAATGGATCGGCAGTAAGGATCATCCCCTCACCGCCCGCGTCGCCGTCAACCGGATCTGGCATCACCTGTTCGGCACGGGCATCGTCCCCACCATCGACAACTTCGGCACCCGGGGCAGCGCGCCCAGTCATCCGGAGTTGCTCGATCACCTGGCGGCGGAGTTTGTGGACCAGGGTTGGTCCCTCAAGAAACTGGTGCGGGCCATCGTGCTCACCCAGGCCTACGGACGCTCCAGCGCCAACGATGCCGCCCTGCTCGAAGCGGACCCGGAGAACCGGTTGCTCTGGCGGATGAACCGCCGCCGCCTGGAAGCCGAGACACTGCGCGATGCCATGCTTACCGTCAGCGGCACGCTGGACCCCCGCGCCGGCGGCGAAGTGCTGCCGTTCTACGTCAAAGGCAACATGAACCTCGGCCAGCCGGAGTTCTTTGGCGACGACACCAAGCTGGAGCCCTCCGAACGCATGCGCCGCACCGTCTATCAGCCCGTCATGCGCAAAAGCCAGGCGCCCGAGCTCGACATCCTCAACCTGTTCAATTTCCCCGACGCCAACCAGATCACCGGTGCCCGCCAAGCCACCACCATCCCCACGCAGGCGCTGTATCTCATGAACGCGCCCTTCGTCCAGGAGATGGCCGCCGCCCTGGCGGAGCAATTGCTCGCGGGTGAATCGAGCGATGCCGACCGCGTGCGGACGCTCATCCGGCGCATCTACGCGCGCCCTCCCCAAGCCGGTGAAGTGGAGCGTCTGTTGGACTACACGCGGGGCTATCCCCCAGGCGAGCGCACCGAGGCCTGGAAACGCCTCTGCCATTCACTGCTGATGTCGAACGAATTCTTGTACCGGAGCTAGCATCATGGAACGGCCATATCGACGAGAGTTTTTGCGGCGCGCCGGCTGTGGCTTCGGCCTCACCGCACTGTCATCCCTGCTGGGTGCCGCCACCGCACCGCACCATGCGGCGAAAGCCAAGCGCGTGATCTTCCTGTTCATGCAGGGTGGCCCGTCGCACATGGATCTGTTTGAGTACAAGCCAGAGCTGGAAAAACGCAACGGTCAACCCCTGGCCACCGCCCTGCAACTGCCCGCCAACTACGAAGCTCCCGGCATCCGCGATTCACGCCTGTTTGGCCCCATGGGTAAGTTCACCCGCTACGGCAAACGCGGGATGCTGATGTCGGAGATGCTGCCGCATCTGGGCGGCGTGGTCGATGATGTCTGCTTCCTCCATGGCATGCATGCCGACAGTGAAGCCCATGCCCCCGCCATCCGGCAGCTGCATACCGGCCACAGCATTCAAGTGCGACCCTCGATGGGTTCCTGGACCCTCTACGGCCTCGGCAGCGAGAACCAGAACCTGCCCGGCTTCGTCACCATCTGCCCGGTACTGGGCGGCGATGGCGGCACGCCGCAGTTGTTCGGCAGCGCCTTCCTGCCCACCATCTATCAGGGCACTCCCATCGGCCGCGAAAACGATGCCAAGAACGCGCGGATCGACTATCTGAAAGATGCCGCCACCACCGCCCGCCAGCAGCGCCAGCAACTGGACTTCCTGCGGGACCTCAACCTCCGCCACGCCGCCCAAACCGGCCCGGATCAAGAGTTGGAAGGCCGCATCGCCTCCTTCGAATTAGCCTTCCGCATGCAGATGGAGGCGCCGCGCGTGCTCGACATTGAAGCCGAATCTGACTCGACCAAAGCGCTCTACGGCATCAACGAAAAGGAGACCGACAACTTCGGCCGCCAATGCCTGATGGCCCGCCGCCTCGCTGAAGCCGGCGTCCGCTTCGTCCAGATCTCCGACGGCGGCTGGGACCATCACGGCAAGCTCCGCCAGTCACTCCCGGTCCGCTGCAAAGCCGTCGACAAGCCCATCGCCGGCCTCATCACCGACCTCAAAAAGCGCGGCCTGCTCGATGACACCCTCGTGCTGTGGGGCGGCGAATTTGGCCGCACGCCCTTTGATCAGGACCTCTCCCAAGGCAAGTCCCCCATCACCGATCGCGGCCGGGAACACAACCCCAAAGGCTTCACCATGTTCATGGCCGGCGGCGGCATCAAACCCGGCATCTCCTACGGCGAAACCGATGAGTTCG
>JBIKMK010000048.1:0-12212 GCA_044359315.1 Bryobacteraceae bacterium
ATCCGTCGCGCCTTTGGTGACGCCCGCGCCCAATGCCAGCAGCCAGGTGTTGCGGCAGGAAGGGTCGCCGCTGCGGTGGTTCAAGAACCCGTTGGCGGTGTTCTGGTCGCCATCGCGGCCCAGTTCCGGCAGGATCAGCAACGTCGTCTGGTCCTTGTACTTGGGGTTGGCTTGAATCTCGTCCCACAGCATGCCGGTCAGCCGGTCCGTGCGCGTGACGGCCTGCAGATAGAGCGAATAGCTGCCCCAGTGCGCCACGTCCATGTCCCAAAAGTTGACGAGGAGCAGCCGGGGCGAAAACTCGCGCATCACTTCGCGCGTGATGAAGTACGTCAGCTCATCGCCGGAGCTGGGCGCTTCCGGGCCATTGATGAATTCGCCCAGCGCCCGCGTCAGCGTCGATTGCACGTGCTTGTCCATCTGGCGGCTGCCCTTGAAGATGGTCCAGCCGACGCCTTCGTAGCCTTCCTGGAGAATCGTTTCCAGGCGCCGGTGCACGGCATCGCGATCTGAGAGATTGGCCGCGCTCGGCTTCTTGACGATGTCCTTCACTGCATCCAGCAACAGCTGCTTGGGCAGGATCACGTTGGCTCCATACGGCGCGCCAAAGTCGCGGTGAGCGCTCGCCCCCATGGCGGCAAAACTCTTGTTGGTGGCGATCACCCAGGCATCCAGCGGCCCCGCTTTGTGAGCCTTGCGGAACTGCTCAAACACAGTGGCCGAGGCCGGTGCCTCAAAGCCAAAATCATCGACGCGCTGCCAGTTGCCGGTGACAATGCTGGCGGTGGAATTAAAGTGCGACAGCACGCCCTGGTTCTGGCAGGTCTGATAGAAGAACCCGTCGTGCTGCAACTTGGCCAGACGCGGAATGTTGTGCAGGCCTTCGGGCGAGAACGTTTCCGAAGTCCGCACGCCACCGCCAAAGGTAACCAGGATCACCTTGCGGCCTTTCGCCTGCGCCTCTGCTGCTTGCGCCCATAGGCTCATCAAGCTGGCGGGGAGCATGCGCGAGGCAATGCTCAAACCAGCCAGTTTCAAAAAGTCGCGCTTGCGCATGGGGCTAATAGTCCATGATCTCGCCGCCGGAGATCTTGCGCTTGGTCTTGCCACCTAAATCGAGCGGTGTATCGTAACCCGCCAGGATGCGCCCATCGGGCGAATAGTACGGGCCGATATCGCACGCCATGCTGCCTTTACCCTCTTCGACAAACGTGATCGCGGTGATCAGCTTGGCGGACTTGTAGCCATACTTCGACGGGTCCAGCAGCCGCAGCGGCGCGCCGTGCTTATCCGGCAGCGGCTGCCCGGCCATGCCCAGCACCATCATCAGACGCGGGCTGGTCATCTCATCGAGCGAAAAGTACTCATACCACTTGTCCGCGCAATCAACTCGGATCGCCTTGGCCTTCTTCAGCGGCTTGGCCATCTCCAGCAAATGGGGAAACCGGAAGCCGGACCACGTCGTCCGCGACGACCAGCACTGCACGCACTTCATCCGCGCATTCTGCGTCTCCTGCGGCAGCGCCCGCAACTGAGCCACCGTCAACTGCTGCGGCTTCTCCACCAGCCCCTTGATCTGCAGCCGCCACGTCTTCTGGTCAATGGGCGGCACCGGGTTGTACCACATCAACTTAAAATGCAGCTCATCCGGCTGATCGCTAGGCATCAGCAACTTCTGTTTCGGCTTCGGTTGATCCGCCTGTGCCGCGCCCGCGGTGGCGGCGGCCAGGAACATTCTGCGGTTAAGGCGCATTCGCTAAATCCTTCAAGGCTTTCTGGGCCACCGAGCTATCGGGGCGGACCTTTAGCAGCCGCTCCATTGCCCGGCGGGCTTCGGGGAGTTTTTTCAGCTGCACGTAGATCCGGCCCAGGTTCAGATACAACAGCTCATCATCGGGCGCGGCGGTGATCCCCTGCTCGATGGCGCGCACGGCCTTCTCGGGCTGGCGCTGCTGCAAATAGAGCACCCCTAGATTGTTCCACGCCGCCGAATAGGCGGGGCGCAAGCGGACCGCTTCCTGGAGTTCTCGCTCGGCTTCGGCCAACTGCCCGCGCTTGGCCATCGTCAGCCCCAGGCCCTGGTGCGCTTCGGGCGAGTTGGGGTCGGAGGCGAGCGCTTGCTGGTAGTACTCTTCGGCCAGCGGCAGACGGTTCAGTTTCTCTGCGGCTTGCGCCGCGTTCAGCAGCGCGTAGGTGAGGCCGCTCTTTGCTGCCAGTGCTTGATCAAAGCATTCCAGCGCATGGCTGAAGTCCTCACGCACCATGGCCAGCGCTCCTTGTTCATTCCAGGCTTCGGCCGAACCGGGCGCAAGGCGCAGAGCCTCGTCGACCAACGGCGCGGCCTTGTTGATCCGACCCGCCTCGCGATGCACCTGCGCCACCAGCACCATGGTTCGCACATTGGTGGGCTGCTGCCGGAGCACGGCTTCCAGATATGGCAGCGCCTGCTCCGGGTAGCCGCACCACAGCAGTGAAGCGCCCAGCTTGAAATAGTCGCGCCGGGTTGTGGCTAGGCCGCGTCCGGGGTAAGGCAGGGCCGGACGTTGGTGGATCAGCTTCAAGTCCGCCGCCACTTGGGGCCCGCTAGGCACTTGGCGGTAGACCTTCACGGCGTGGCCTTCCGCATTCAGCAGGAACGCCAGTGGCAGCTCCAGCGGTGCCCGGTACTCGAACAGGTAGCGGCGGAACAGCGTGTAGGCGGCCAAGTGCGGCTGCGCGGCGGCTTCAGTGAGGACGTAGAGTCCGGGCCCGGTTTGCGGCACCGGCAGCGGCACGGGATCTTTCAGCCACGTGTCGTTCAAGCGCGGTTGATTGTCGGCTTCAAGGGGCGTGGAGGCGATGGGAGCCGGTGCCAAGAACTTGCGCACCAGCCGCGCGCCAGAGCCTTCGGTGACTTCATAGAGCGCCCCCGCGTCCAGCTTCTCCAACTTCTGCGTGACACCACTGGGCCACGTGATCTCGATCTGCGCTACTTGACTGGCGCAGCCAAAATACAGCGTCTTCGTATGCTGCGAAAGATAGCCGGACCCGGCGGTGACCCACTTGGTTTGACCGTCGAGCCGCACCTTGGCCCCGATAGCGTCGCGGTTGGACTTGGTGCCGATGAGGCGCAAAGCAATGCGTGGACGCCCTTGGCCGCAGCGGTTCTGCAGGACACGCAGCTGCGGCCCCAGGCGATTCTTCAGCAGCACATCCAGGCAGCCATCGCCATCGATATCGGTCACCGCAAAGGCGCGCGAATCTTCGGCAAAGTTCAGGCCGGATTCTGGGGAGGCGTCACGATAACGGCTGCCGTCACGCACGTAGAAGACATTGGGCTCATGCCCGTTCCAGCTGTAGCCTTCGCGGATGAACTGGTTGATGGCATTCCAGCCGTTCTCGTAAGCGGCGCTGGGGCTAGCGGTGGCCGGCGTGCGAGCCACCACTTGCCGCCAGAAGAAGCCCATCAGGTCAGGCGACTTGTGGCCGCTCAACATGCCGCAGGTGAGCAGCAACTCCGCTTGGCCATCGTTGTCGAAATCCACCGCATCGGCTGACCAGCCCCAGCGGCCCATCTCAAGGCCGAGCTCGCCCGCCACTTCCGCAAACTTGCCATTGCCCAGATTGCGGTAAAGCGAATTGCCCTTGATGTGAGTGCGCCATGCGGGCTGCTCACGCAAGGCGAAGGCCGAACTCTTCACCACCTGTTGTCCGGCCGCTGTCCACATGTTGGCGACATAGAGGTCCGGGCGGCCGTCGCCATTTTGGTCGAACCAGCAGGCACTCATGCCCGGCGCAAGATTGGCCACGCCTGCTTCCGCGGCCACGTCGCGGAACTTGCCGCCCTCATTGCGGTAGAGATTGCTGCGGCCGAAATCGTTGGCGACGTAGAGGCTCGGCCAGCCGGAGCCATCGTAGTCCATCCAGGCGGGCGCGAAGCTGTAGCGGTTGTTGTTCTCGTTGAGCCCCACTTGCGCGGTGACATCTTCGAGATAGCCCGTGCCATCGGCGTTCAACCGGTTGCGGAACAGAAAGTTGGGCGGGCCGTTCTGGGCGTCAAAGTAGGGCGTGGGATAGCGGAACTGAGCTTCGCTTTGGAAGAAGCTGTAGCAGCACAGGTAGAGATCCAGCTTGCCGTCGCGATCGTAGTCCGCGGCGGCCATTCCCGTGAAGCCGCCCTGCGGCTCGGAGGCAAAGCGGAAGGCATCCGGGGCCAGCGTGAACTTTCCCTGGCCATCGTTCAAGTAGAGCACCGGGCCGGAGCCGCGCAGGACCACCAGATCCTGACGGCCCAAATTACGCAGGTCGAGAAACAGCGCGCTGGACGTGTCGTCCAGCAGATCAACACCCGCAGCGGCCGAGATCTCTTCCAGACGCTGGCCCTTCCAGCGGAACAGCCGGTTGGGCAAACCGGCGGGCTGACAGACGTAGATCTCATCGCGACCGTCGCCGTCGATATCGCCCACGGCGATGCCGTTGTTGCCGTAGATGTCGATGCCGAGCGCCGGGTCGAGGCGCGCCGCCCAATAGGGGATGCCGCGCGACAGCTGCTCACTATCGAGCACGCTGCCGGTGACGTCGGCAAAGCGTCCATCGCGGCGTGGCGCGGGCGGCGGCATGGCGGGGTCCCGCGGAAACTCGTCGTGGCCGCTTTCGATCAAGCCCAAGTAGGGGAAGTACGGCGGGTCATGCAGGTAGCGCGGCGTGGGGGCCGGGGCAGCCACCATGGTTTCTGTTGCCAGCGGCAGCAGGATGGGCAGCGAGAGCAGTTCGCGGCGCGTCATCGCATACCTTCCTTGCTGCCGCCAGCCGCCAGCAGTTGCTGATGGATCTCCCGTTCACGGGCGGCCTTGGCGGGCTGCGAAAGCCGGTCATAGACGCGGGCCAGGCGGTAGTGAGTTTCCGGGACCTTGGCATTGCTGGAGATGCTTGTTTCATAGGCCCGGGCGGCGCCGGTGAAGTCTCGCTCCCGCTCCAGGATCTGGCCCAGCTCAAAGGAGAACTCCCAGGCGTCCCCTTTTCGCTGGATCGCCTGTTGCACGAGCGGCTTCACTTGAGCGTCTGGCGCCCCGCTGGCGGAGAGCGCACGGGCATAGACGAAGGGAGCGAAGGGTTCGGCTTTCTCCGATGCGTTCCAGGCTTCCGCCTTCTTCAAGATCTCGGGCAACCGCGCAGGCAACTGGTCGATCATCTTGGCGAGAAAGATGTAGGGCTGGGCGACGGTGGGGGCCAGGTCAATCACCCGGAGGAAGCTGGAACCAGCGTCGGCAAAGCGGCGCTGGGCGTAGTAGGCGACACCGAGCGCCAGCTCCAACTGCGGGCTCTTGTCGAACTTACGGTGGGCATCTTCCAAGAACGCCGCCGCGTCGTTGAAGCGGGCCATTCGTAGCAGCGCCTGGCCGAAGCCGGAATAGGCATCTTCATCGTAGGGCGACAACGCCACCTGGGCGCGATAGTGCTCCACGGCCTCGTCCGGCTTGCCTGAGGCTTCGGCCGCTTGCGCCAGCAGCGCACGAGTCTGCGCGCGGTCTTCTTTTGAGATGGCCAGGCGCCCGAAGCGCAGCACCTCCGGCCAAGCTTTCAGTTCGGCATAGAGCAGCGCGGCCCGCAGCGGAGCAGCGGCATCCGCTTCCTTCGATTCGGCAAACCGGCCTTCCCACAGCGCCGCCAGCTTCCGCTGACCGGATTGGGCGTAATAGAGCGCCAGCGTGTGCTGCACTGCTGGAATACCCGGCCCCAGCGTGGCTGCCCGCTGCGCGGTCTGGGCCGCCTTCTGGGGCATCTTCAACTGTTGGTAGACCTGCGCCAGCAAAGCCCCCGCTCGCGCATCAGCCGGACGCGCTTCCAGCAGCACCCGGGCTTCCGCCACACGGCCCGCGGCCAACGCGGCCTGCGCCATTTCAACCTGATCGACAGCGAGCAAATACATGACGGGGAAAAGAAAAAACGGCCGCTTGGTTCGAGCATACAGGATGCCCGCGCCAAGCGGCCGTCGCGTTGGAGCACTCAGCTTAGAACATGAACCTCAACGCAAACTGCGTACGGCGCTGCGTACCGTCCTGCGTCGAGAAGATCTTGCCGAAGTTGGGGTTGCCCTGTTGGTTGTTCGGCGAACCCCACTGCGGGGTGTTGCCCAGGTTGAACGACTCCGCCCGGAGTTGCATCGAGAACCGTTCACTGATCTGGACCGCCTTGAACAGCGACAGGTCGACGTTACGCTGGCCGGGGATACGGTTGGTCTGGAGACCGAGCGAACCCGGAGTACCCGGCGTCGGCGCCGTCACGTTGGCGATGTCCCACCACTGGTTGACGTTGCGGCCACCTGAGGGAGCCGCGTTCGACGACTTGCCGGCGACGGCATCCGGCTGACAATTGCCGAAGCTGCCGACGCAGTTATTGGTGCTCAACGTGATCGGCGCGCCCGTACGGAAGCTCATCACGCTGTTGATCTGCCAGCCACCCAGGATCATGTTGCCGGCTTTCGAATTCAGGTCAAACTTCTTGCCCTTGCCGATTGGCAGGTCATACAGGAAGCTACCCGTCAGGTTGTGGCGGATGTCCCAGGCGGCGCTGGAGTAGGCTTCCGACCAGTTCCGCGGGTTCTTGGGGCCGAAGCCGCCGGAACCGCTGAGCGGCGTGCCGGAGGTGGCCAGGGCATGGCCCCAGGTGTAGGCGGTCAAGTACTGCAATCCGTTCGAGAAACGCTTCTCAAACTTTGCCGTCAGGCCGGCGTAGTTGCCGAAGCCGAAGGTGCTGGTGTAATTGACACCACCCAGGTTCGGGATCGGCCGCCGGATGTTGGCTTCGATGTTCGGGCGCGGGTCGTTGAACGGCGCGTTCGGATCGGAGAAGTGCAGTTGCTTGGCCTGCTTGTTGCCGACGTAGGCCAACTCAACCGCATTGCCGCCGCGGAATTCACGCTGGATGGAGAAGTTCCACTTGTGGACCATCGGGTTGCGGAAATTCTGGGCGACGCTACGCAGGCCCACCGGAGCATTGAGCGAGAAGATGTTGATCGGGAAACCACTGGAAACGCCATTGGTCTGCGCGAAGAACGGATTCGGCTCAAAGGTGGTGACGTTGGTGGGACGCACCAGAGTGGTGGTCTGGTTAAACGGCACGCCTTCGCCACGGTTCGGGTTACCACCCTGATTCTCTTCGCCACCGTAGAAGATGCCGTAGCCGGCACGGATCACGGTGTTGGACTTCATCGAGTAGGCGAACCCGATGCGCGGGGCAATCGAGGTCTTGTCCCACGGAATCAGGTACTGGCCCACTTCACCACGCGAAACCCGGACGTTGCGGAAGTCGGTCGCGAAGTTGGGCGGCAGCGGAGCATTCTGATCCTTGCCGGTCGGGATGAACAGGGTCAACTTGTCGTAGTCGAAGTTGGCCTGGCGGCCGAACTTCTCACCGATCGGCGAGAACAGCTCATAACGGATGCCGTAGTTGATGGTCAGCCGGCTGTTCACCTTCCAGTCATCCTGCGCATAGAAGCCCCAGGCTTCCTTTTGCGACGAGATGAAGTTGGTGGTGGACATCTGGCCCTGCGATACGCGGCCCAGCAGGAACGATGCATAGCCGTCACCGGTCAGGTTCGACAGGGCGTTGGTGCCGTTGGGGAACGAGGTCTCGGTGCGGTTAAAGGTCCAGTTGCCGTGCGGGCTGGGGAACTGGAAGAAGGGGAACTTGATGGGGCGGTATTCCGCACCAAACTTGATGGAGTGGCCTTTCTTCTGGATGGCAACGTTCTGGATGAAGTCCCAGACGTTGTTGTACTCCTTGGAGGGTAGCCAGTCGGAGGCGCCAAAACCGCTATAGCGGTCGATGTTGGTGGACGGCAAGCCGCCGTTCAGCGGACCGGTGGGGTTGTAGCCGCCGATGCCGAACGCCTTGAACTGATCCACATCCGGCAACGCCTGCGTACGGGCCGTCACCAGGCGAGAGAAGGCCGCGCGGGTCTCGGTGACCACCGCCGGCGACCAGATGCGAGTGTAGGACAACATGGCGTTGCGCGCCAGGGTCTGCTCCGTGTTCGAGGCAAAGTAGGTGCCGTCGAGCGCGCCGGGCAGCGGTTGGCCGTTCAACTGATTCCGCTCCGACCAGCTGACGCTGCCGAAGATGTTGTCTTTGTCGGAGATGCGATGGTCGCCGCGGATGTCGAACTGCTTGACACCGTAGGTGCCGGACGTGGTGGTGAAGTAGTTGTTGAGCGCAATGCCCGGGCCCACGTTGACGTTGGGCGTCGGGAACAGGTCCATCATCTTCTTGGAGGCCGGGTCAAAGCGGCTGGACGGAATCTGATTGTTGGCGAAGGGCAGGCGGCTGAAGCCGGAACCGCCATTGGGATAGTTCTGCGTCGACTGCGTGGCCGGATCGTAGATCATGCCTTCGCGAGCCGCCACACCCAAGGAGTTGGGAATGGACGCGCCCAGCAGGTGCGAGAAGTCGCCATTGCGCATGCCGACGGTGGGGATGGAGAAGAAGGCCGAGGTGCCCAAGCCAGGGACGGCACCGCCAGTGGAACGAATCTCGGTCTGCTGATAATCGGCGAACCAGAACGTGCGGTTCTTGATCACCGGGCCGCCGACGGCCGCGCCGAACTGATTCTGCTTGAACGGACCGCGCCTGACGCCGCTGCGGTTGTTCTCCCAGCGATTGGCGTTCAGCTTATCGTTCTGCAGGTACTCAAACAGCGTGCCGTGCAGCTGGTTGGTGCCGCTCTTGATGGTGACGTTCACCACGCCGCCCGCGCCGCGGCCATACTCGGCGTTGTAGCCGTTGGTCATGACGCGCATTTCGCCGATGGCTTCGACAGACGGTCCAATCACGAATGAGGTCTGATTCAAAAAGTCGATGACGTTGACGTTGTTGTCGACGCCGTTCAGCAGCCAGTTGTTCTGACCGTTGGAGCGGACACCGTTGGCGGAAAAGCCACCGCCCGTGGCATCACGAGCACCGGGCTCGTTCGGCACCACACCGGGCGACAGGCGCGCCAGGAAGGCAAAGTTACGGGTGCCGCCCAGGGGCAATTCCGAAACCTGCTTGGCATCGACACTGGCACCGATGATGGTGGATTCCGTCTGCAGGACAGCCACTTCACCCGTCACTTCGACGTTGGTGGAGACTTCGCCGACTTGCAATTGGAAATCGACGCCGGTGCGGTCGCCCGCGGTGAGCGGGATGTTGCGCCGGGTGGACTTCTTGAAGCCTCCCGCTTCTACGGTCAGGACGTAGATGCCAGGCTTTAGCGCCGGCCGGGCAAATTCGCCGCCAGACGTGGTGGTAACTTCATACTTCTGGCCAGTGGCCTCTTCCGAAATGGTGACCTTGGCATTGGGAATGCCGGCCCCGGTCGGATCAGTGACGGTTCCCACAATCGTGGCCAGGTCGCGCTGCGCAAATGCGCAAACGGCCAGCACAATTGTGGCAAAAAATACTCGCAACAGAGCGATGTTCATAGACGTGGAAGCTCCCCGCAGTGATTACAACTGCCACGCCAGACTATCACTGTCATAACGCGAGTGCAATAGTGTAGAGTTTTGTCAGAGATGCTCCCGAGGCCTCCGCAGCGTATGCAGATTTCATTTCGATCACTGATCATGCTGGGGATCGCGACGCTGGCCACGGGGGCTATCCCCCTGCGAATCATTGATATAGCTGAGACTTTGGGACTGACAGCGCCGAACGTGTTTGGCGGCGTCACACGTAAGGATTACATCCTGGAGACAACCGGAAACGGGATTGCAATTGTCGACATTGACGGCGACGGTCTGGATGATGTCCTACTGCTGAATGGCACGACACTGGACCGGACAGTGGGGCGGGAGCCGGTATTGCCAATTCTTTATAGGCAGGAATCAGCCGGAAAATTGCAACGACTCGGGCCGGAAAGCGGCTTCAATTTCGAGGGCTGGGCGCAGGGTGTTTGCGCCGGTGACTACGACAACGACGGCCGCACGGACTTGCTGGTCACCTACTACGGCCACGACCGCCTCTACCGCAACCTAGGTTCCCGCCGCTTTTCCGACGTGACCGCCAGCGTGAAGCTTCCCACTACCGGCATCCGCTACGGCTCCGGCTGCACGTTTGTCGATTACGACCGCGATGGCCGGCTGGATCTGTTTGTCTCTAACTACGTCGCCCTCGATCTCGAAAAGACGCCTCGCCCCGGCAAGGGCGAATTCTGCGTCTGGAAAGAGATCCCGGTGATGTGCGGGCCGCGAGGGCTGCCGTTGGGGGCGAATCTGCTCTATCACCAGGAGCCTGACGGCACCTTCCGCGACGTCTCCGCCGCGGCTGGAATCTTGAAGCCCGGCGGGCGCTACTCGTTGCAAGCCGTGGCGGCCGATTTCGACAACGACGGCTGGCCGGACCTCTATGTCGCCTGCGACATGACGCCGAGTATGCTCTTCCACAACAACGGCAATGGGACGTTCTCCGAACGCGGTGCCGAATCGGGCGTCGCCTTCAATGCCGATGGCCGATTGCAGGCCGGTATGGGCGTGGCCGTGGCGGACTACAACAACGACGGCTTTCTGGACATCGCCAAGACCAACTTCTCGGGCGACCTGACGTCGTTGTACCTGAATGAAGACGGCAAGTTTTTCTCTGATGTCTCTGGCGCCGCCAAGCTGGGCGTGCGGCAGTTGCTGGGTTGGGGCGTCGCCTTCACTGATCTGGATGACGATGGCTGGAAAGACCTGCTAACCGTCAACGGCCATGTCTATCCGGAAGTGGAGGGGGCCAAAGTAGGGGACCGCTACCGTCAGGAGACGCTCGCATTCCGGAACCTGGGCAACGGCAAGTTTGAGGATTTGACCGCCACGGGCGGCCCCGCGCTTTTGGTGCCCCGCTCGTCGCGCGGGCTGGCGTTGGGCGACCTGGATGGCGACGGGCGCCCGGAGGCGGTCATCCTGAATATGAACGACCGGCCCTCGGTGCTGAAGAACTCAGCTCCTGGCGGTAGCTTCGTCAACCTGCGCCTGGCGGGCACCAGGGCCAACCGATCCGCCATCGGAGCGCGGGTGACCGTGGAGGCGGGCGGGCGAAAACAGATTGACGAGGTCTTCTCTGGATCGAGCTACTATTCGCAGCATTCTTTCGCGTTGCACTTTGGGCTGGCGGCGACAAAAAAGGTGGATCTGGTTACGGTGCGCTGGCCCGGCGGTAAGGTGGAGACGTGGAAGGATCTACCGGTGAATGCGCAGTGCGGCCTGACCGAAGGGAAACCGGAGCCATCATGCCGCGCCTATTAGTCACTGCGGGCCTGTTGAGTCTCTGCGGTGTTGGCCCGGGCGCGGCACAGATCACCAAGCCGCCGGAGTTTCAGGAGAACCGCAAGATCCAGGCGGGCGCGGCCTCGCTGGATGGCTCAAGCCACGTATCCGCGGAGCGGACAGAACTGCACCAGGGTCTGGTCAACCGGCTGCGCGCGCTCCCGGGGCATGCCGAAGGGGTCCGTTTGCTCGAAAGCCAACTGTTCGGCCCGGCGGAGCAGTTTTTCGAGAAGCAAGGTCTGCCGCTGGGCCTGGCAGTGACGCGCTTCATCACCGGCCAGGCCGAAGCGAGCGCCGAACTGCTGTGCCGCCTTGCGGCCCAACGGCCCGCCGACGCGGCGGTGATGGCGATGCTCGGCGAGACGGTGGGCGGCGCACCCGGCTGGTCCGCACGAATGCTGGCCGCTATTCGAACGATGGCCAGCCCGGAGAGCGCGGAGGGCGAGTATTATCTGGCTCGCGCGCTGCTGAAGCAGGACCCGCCCTTGACGGCTGAAGCACTACCCCACTTGTCGCGGGCAGCGGCACTGGCCCCGAAGGACACGCGCGCGTTGCTGGAACTGGCGCGTCAGGAGAACACCCCCGCTCGTCGTCCGGCGGCCATTGCGGCGCTGGAGGAAGCGTTGCGGCGTGATGAAAAGCTCTCGGCCGCGCACTACCGGTTGGCCCAGCTGTATCGCGCTGAGGGGCAACTGGAGAAGTCGCGCGAGCACCTGCGGCGGTATCAGGAATTGAAGTAGTGCGCTACTGCCGCTGGGCGTAGTTGCCCATCACGGCCTTACCGGGAAAAGCATTCGGCACGGTCTGACCATCACGCACGACGGGGACGCCATTCACCAGCACGTGATCAATGCCCGCTGAGAAGCTGAGGCCTTTCTCGAACGTAGCGGTGTCGATGACTTTGTCCGCATCAAATACCGTGATATCCGCATCCGCACCGACGCGCAGCCGGCC
>JBIKMK010000574.1:0-3475 GCA_044359315.1 Bryobacteraceae bacterium
GGCGGTTCTTCGTGCCCGGTGCTGACGGGTGATGAAGCCTGGCCGCTGAACATGGATTACGATTCCATGGCCAAGGCGGGTAGCATGCTGGGTTCGGGCGGCGTCATCCTGATGGATGAGACCACGGACATGGTGAAGGCAGCGCTGCGCATCATGCACTTCTACGCGCATGAGAGCTGCGGCTGGTGTATTCCCTGCCGCGAAGGCACGGCGTGGTTGAAGAAGCTGCTGACGCGTCTGGATGCCGGTTCCGGTTCGGCGCGCGATATCGACCTGGTTGGCGATTTGGCCAAGAATATGTTGGGCCGGACGTTCTGTCCGCTGGGAGACGCCGCGGCGCTGCCCACGATGTCGATTGTGAAGAAGTTCCGGCATGAGTTTGAGGCCAAGTTGAGCCGCCCGGTATCGGTTCCCGTTACGTCGCCGGACCAATTGGTGTCACTGGGTTAAAGAGGAACGAGACAAGCGAGATGATGACCGCAACCCCTACCGAAGTGACGACCGTAACGCTCTCCATTAATGGTCAGAGTGTGACGGCGCCCGCAGGCACGCTGCTGATCGAAGTCTGCAAGAAGCTGGGCGCAGAAGTGCCGGCCTTCTGCTACTACGAAGGCTTCTCGCTGCAAGCAGCTTGCCGCATGTGTCTGGTGGAGATCGAGAAGTTTCCGAAGCTGCAAGCCTCCTGCACGATTCCGGTGGCGGAAGGCATGGTGGTGCGGACCGAGTCTCCCGCCGTGGTGGCCGCGCGCAAGGACATGCTGGAGTTCCTGCTGTCGAACCATCCGCTGGACTGTCCGGTGTGCGACAAGGGCGGCGAGTGCGAACTACAGGACATGACGTTCCGCTATGGAGCGGGCGAGTCACGCTTCACCGAAATCAAGGTGCACACGCCGGAGAAGCAGTGGAGTCCGGTGGTGTTTTACGACGCCCCGCGCTGCATTCTCTGCTACCGTTGCGTGCGTGTTTGCGATGAAGGGTTGGGTGTGGGTGCGCTGGGCATTCAGTATCGTGGCGTGGGGGCAGAAATCATCCCCAACATGGGCGATCACCTCAACTGCGACGAGTGCGGCGCGTGTATCGATATCTGCCCGGTGGGCGCGCTGACCAGCGGCGCTTACCGCTACAAGACGCGTCCGTGGGAAATGAACCATGTGGGCACGGTCTGTACGCATTGCTCCAACGGTTGCAAGACCACGCTGGGTGTCCGCACCGATGAGATCATCCGCGGCAACAACCGCGACCATTCAGGCATCAACGGTGAATTCCTGTGCGGCAAGGGCCGCTATGCGTTTGACTTTAACAAGCACGAAGACCGGCTTACCTCGCCGCTGATCCGCAAGGACGGCCAGTTGGTGGAGGTCTCCTGGTCGGAAGCCTTGAAGGCTGTCGCGACCAAGTTCACTGAGGCGCAGGCAGCTGGCGGTTCTTTCGGGGTGATTGGTGGTGTGCACGCCACGAATGAGGAGAATTACTTCCTCCAGAAGTTTGCGCGCCAGGGCTTGAAGACGGCCAACCTGGACCATCAGCGCACCGGTGACGTGCCGGCGCTGCTGGATGCTCTCTCGGGCAAACAGGATGTGTTGGCCTCGACCGACGATCTCTACAATACGGCGGCAGCGCTGGTCATCGGGTCTGATCTGGCCCAACAGCATCCGTTCCTCGCCTATCAACTGCGTGCCAATGGCCGCCACCACAATGCCCGCGTCTATACCGTGACACCGGGCAAGGTGCGGGAAGCGGACTATGCGGCGGCTTCACTGATCTATGGTTCAACCGCCGAGCTGTTTGCCAAGCTCGACGAATTGCGGGATCGGCTGAAGGCGGAACCGGAGCTGGTGATTCTGTTCTCGGATGCCGTCAAGGGCGCTGATGTGGCGAAGCTGGTGGCCTATGGCGACTCGCTCGGCATCAAGGTGAAGTACGTGGCGCTGGTCGATTATTCGAACTCGCGGGGCGCGCTGGACATGGGCTTGCTGCCGACGCTGGGTCCGGGCTATCATGCCGCTCCGGTGAGTGGCCTCGCTGCTCCGGACATGCTCGCCGCGGGGTTGGACGTTTTGTGGGTGGTGGGTGCTGACCCCGGCAAGGGCAATGCCAAATTCACCGTGGTGCAGGATATGTTCCTGACGCCTACGGCGGCAGCGGCGGATATTGTGCTGCCCTCGGCTTCGGCCTACGAAAAATCCGGTACGGTCACGAACGTTTGCGGCCAGGTGCAGAAGTTGAAACCTGCTGTCCGCACGATGGGCACCAAGCCGGACCTGGAGATCATGGGCTTGATCGCCCGTGAGATGGGCCTGAATTTGGGCATCTGGACCCATGATCATGTTTTGACGGAGATTCGATCGAGCGTGGCTGGGTATAATGTGCCATTGCCTGTCATCCAGACCGGAGGCGCCGCGCAGGCGCAGCCGGTGAACGGCCGGGTGCCGCTTGATGGGCGGCCGGAGCTGGTACAGTCCGCGCAAGACACGCTGTTCACTTCGGGTACGCTGGGGCGTTATTCCAAAGCGCTGACCTCGGTGATCGAGTATCCGGGCAAGTTGTACTCGGACAACCAATGAACTATTTTCTTCTGACGTTGATTAAGGCGGGCTTGATCGCCTTTGTGCTGGTCACCGTGCTGGCCTACCTGGTGTGGGTGGAGCGAAAGGTGCTGGCCCACATCCAGTTGCGCGTGGGCCCGAATCGCGTGGGCCCGCATGGCCTCTTGCAGCCGCTGTCGGACTTGGTGAAGCTGCTCTTCAAGGAAGGCTTCATCCCGTCGCACGTCAATTTGTTTTTCTACCTGCTGGCGCCATTCATGGCGGTGGCGCTGTCGCTGGGCTCGATCGCCGTCATTCCGCTCGGCCCGCAGATTGATGTTCTGGGCATCAAGACGAACTTGGGGCTGGCGGACGTCAATATTGGCATTCTGTTCATGCTGGGCTTGGGTTCGCTCGGTGTCTACGGCGTGGCGCTGGCCGGCTGGGCATCCAACAACAAGTACGCTCTCATTGGCGGCTTGCGCAGTGCGGCGCAGATGATCAGCTACGAACTGCCGCTCGCCTTGGCGATTGTGGCGCCGCTGCTGATGTTCAACACGCTCTCCTTCCGGGAAGTGGTGGAGGCGCAGGGTGGTTATCTGTTCGGCTTCATCCCTCAATGGGCGATCTTCCAGCTTCCGGTTCCGCAGTTGATCAGTTTCATCATTTTCCTGATCGCGGCATTTGCTGAAACCAACCGCATCCCCTTCGATTTGCCGGAAGCGGAAAACGAGTTGGTGGCCGGCTTCCACACTGAATACTCCTCCATGCTGTTCGCGGCCTTCTTCACGGCGGAGTATGGGCATATCACCACCGCGTGTATGGTGGCTTCTGTCCTGTTTTTGGGTGGCTGGCAGCCTTTGTGGCCCGCCGCTTATGGCTCGGATTTCTTTCCCGTGGTCGCCCACTGGTTCTTCGCAGCCATCTGCTTCTGGCATGCGCGGCAACCG
>JBIKMK010000049.1:0-12162 GCA_044359315.1 Bryobacteraceae bacterium
CTGGGCTGGCGGGCGATCCTGCGCGGCGAGGATTCGAGCGGCTGGAAGCTGCTCGGGGTGGCTGAAGTCTCCTACGAGATCACCAACCCGGAAGGCAATGCGGTGGCCAAGGGCACGGCTAAGCTTTCTGACTACGGCACGGCTTCCGGCGAATGGACGATTCCGGCGACTGCTCCCCTTGGCTACTACTCGGTGCTGTTGCGCTCGGGCGAATCGGCGCAGTCGGGCAGCTTCCAAGTCGAGGAGTACAAGAAGCCCGAGTACGAGGTGAAGGTGACGCCAGCGCAGCCGCGCCTGCTGCAAGGGGCGATGGCCACGTTCAATATCGAAGCGCGATACTTCTTCGGCGAACCCGTCGCGAATGGCCGCATGAAGTACCGCGTCTATCGCAGCCGCTACTGGTTCCCGTTCTGGGCCGAAGAGCTGGATGAGGACGGGCAAGAAGGTTACGACGGCGGCACCATGGAGCCGATGCCGGAAGCGACGGCTCGATTGGATGCGCAGGGCCGGGCCACTATCACTGTGCCCACGCCGAGCGAGAAGTTCGACTATCTGTTGCGCGTGGAAGCGGCCGTTACCGATGAGGCCAATCGCGATGTGACGGGCAAGGGCAGCACGCTGGCCACGGTCGGCTCATTTGCGATCAACGCCCAGCCGGACAAGTGGGTTTATGCACCCGGCGAAACGGTGAAGTTGACCGTGGAAGCCCGCAGCTACGACGGCCAGCCCACCGCCGGAGCCAGCTTCAGCGTCCAAGGTGCCAGCGGCACCACCAACGCGGAGGGGAAGGGAACTGCCTCGCTCACCGCGCCCGCGGGCGGCAGTCATCAATGGACCGTAACAGCGCGCACGCCGGAAGGGCGGACGGTGACGGACACGGTGTATCTGTGGGTCTCCGGGCAATGGCGCGACGATGGCACGCGTGGGGCCGAGATCACGCTGGTGCCCGACAAGAAGAGCTATCAGCCGGGCGACACGGCCAAGATCCTGGTGGTGACGGGCGTCGAGAATGCGACGGTGCTGCTGGGGGTGGAGGGCCGCGACCTTTACCGGTCCGACGTGCGGCGGAACGCTGCCGGGTCCTTTACCTATGAGGTCCCCATTCAGCCCGAGTATCTGCCCAACGTCTTCATCACCGCCGCTGTGCTGAAGGACGGGCAGTATCGCTATGGAGCCAAGTCCATCAAGGTGCCTCCGGTGAGCAAAGTGTTCCAGGTGGGCATTACGCCATCGAAGCCGCAGTTCAAGCCAGGGGAACCGGCAACCTACCGGATTGAGGCGAAGGACGCTGCGGGCAAGCCGGTGGCGGCGGAGTTCTCGGTGGGCGTGGTGGATGAAGCGCTGTATGGCGTCGCGCCCGATACGATGCCGGGGCTGGACAAAGCGTTCTATGGGCGGATCTGGAATCGTGTCTACACGGACTCGTCGCTGGCCTACTACTTCTTCGGTACCGCGGGCGTGCGCCCTATGCCGCTCGCGCGTGCCCGGCAAACATTGGCCCAGATGAAGCCGCCGCGGCCGACTGACCCGCGTATTCGCAAAGCCTTCCCGGATACGGCGCTGTGGCTGGCGAACGTCGAAACCGATGCCTCGGGCAAGGCGGAAGCCAAGCTCCAGTTTCCGGATTCGATCACGGCGTGGCGGGCCACGGTTCGTGGCGTTACTCGCGATACCCGCGTCGGTGGAGCCGTCAACCGCGTCGTCACGCGCAAGGATCTCATCCTCCGCCTGGCCGCGCCGCGCTTCTTTACTGAAGGCGATGAAGTTGTCATCTCGGCCATCGTCAACAACTACCTGGATGGCGACCGTCCAGTGAAGGTGCAACTGGAAGTGAAAGGCGCGGAGTTGCTGGACGGCGCGCAGCGCGAGGGCACGGCTGTGGCCAAGCAGGAAACGCGCTTTGACTATCGGGTGAAGGCCCGGTCGCTCGATCAGGTGAGGCTGACCGCCAAGGCCTTCGCGGCGGACGATGCGGACGCGCTCGAGATTGAGCTGCCGGTGAATCCCTACGGCGTCAAGCTGGTGGAGGCACGCAGTGGCTCGCTGATCGATGGCGGCTCCGGCGCCGTGGAGTTTGGCGCGGCGCGCACGATCGATGTGCGGGTGACGCCGTCGCTGGCGGGGGCGGTGTTTGGTGCTCTTGACTATCTGGCCACCTTCCCCTACGGCTGTACCGAGCAGACGCTGTCGAGCTTCATGCCGACGTTGCTGGTGGACCGCGCTTCGCGAGAACTGAAGCTGCCACTCCAGCAGGACCGGGGCCGCTTGCAGAAGAAGATCCAGGCGGGCGTTGAGCGGTTGTATGAACTGCAACACCCCGACGGTGGTTGGGGCTGGTGGGCCTCTGATGAATCCAGCGCCTTCATGACGGCCCATGCCATCGCGGGCTTGAGTGACTATGAGCAGCTGGGCTACTACTGGAAGCCCGCATCAAAAGAGGCCGCCGTGCAATGGCTGCGTCGGGCCTTTGGCAAAGAGCAGACCGCGCATCCGGACTTCCGCGCGTATCTGGCCTATGCGCTCAACGAACCAGCGGCGGTGAATGAAATGTGGGAGGTCCGCGATAAGCTGACCGCACACGGTTTGGCCTTGATCGGTCTGCGCGTGGCGGAACCTCGGGCCAACCTGATCGCGGACCGGTTGGAGAAGCTGGCCGTGGTCTCCGACAATCAAGCCTATTGGCTGGCGGATCGGGATTGGTTGATGGATCTGGATGTAGATGGCTCAGCGGAAGTGACGGCGCAGGCGTTGAAGTTGCTGACGCGCGTACGCCCCAAGAGCCCGTTGATCGAGAAGGCGGTGCGGTGGCTGGTGGATCACCGCAATGAAGGCTACTACTGGTCCTCCACCAAACAGACGGCGGCGGTGGTCTATGGGTTGGTGGACTATCTGAAGTTGACCAAGGAACTGGACCCCAAGCTGGCCGTGGATGTGAAGCTGAACGGCGAGCAGGTGTACTCAAAAGAGTTGCTGGCGGCCGATGCGCTTTCGCCGCATCCTCTCGGCGTGCGGCTGATGCCCAAGACCAGCATCAACAAGATTGCGGTGGAAGCCTCCGGCACAGGCCGCCTCTATTGGGGCGCGACGGCCACCAGCTTTGAGCCTGGGCCCCGTTCCACCACTACCCGGGCGGCCCGTGGCCGGGAGCTTCGCCTGCAGCGCCAGTACTTCCGGCAGCTCTCGAACGGGCAACTGGTGGCCTTTGATGGTCAAGCCAAGGTGGGTGAAACGCTGGTGTCGCGCGTCACGGTCTCCGGCGGTGATTGGCGCTACCTGATGATTGAGGACCCGATTCCGGCCTCCGCGGAGATCGACAAAGCCCGGCGCGGCCAGTGGGTGCAGCGCGAAATACGGGATGACCGCGCGGTCTATTTTGAGACCTACTTCACGCGCGGAACGCAGTACGAGTCTGCTTTGAAGCTGACGCGGCCCGGCAAATTCCGCGTGTCGCCGGCGCGCGTGACGCCCATGTATCAGCCGGGCGTGATGGCGGCCAGCGATCCGCAATCGATTGAGGTGGTGCCATGAGCCAGCGGTTGTCCTTGATTGCGCCCGGCTTGCTGCGCCGCTGGCTGATTGCTTGTGTGGTGCATCTGATATTCGTCGCGGCTTTCTTCTGGTGGACTGGCATCGGTGATGACACCACCGTGAAGCTGGCTTTATCAGCTGGTGCCGCCGTGTTCTGGGTGGCCGCCCTGGCTTGGTTTGAGCGCTGGCTATTCAGTGGATCTCGGTTGGGAGGCAGCTCCTTTGCCATCCGCCTGCTGGGCTTGGTGGGTGTGGCGGCACTGGGATGGTATGCCACGCACTGGGTGCCCAAGGTGTCAGGGCTTGCGCTGCAGAGTGCTAGCTTTTTGCTTCGGTGGAGCGGGGCTTGGCTGCTGCTGAACGCGGCGTGGCTCAACCTGGGCGTCTGGGGGCAGGCCGGTGCGCCAGTAGTTGAAGACGGTCTCCCGGCCGAACCGGGCCAGTAGCGCATTCACCCGTTCTGCTGCCGCGCGATAACGCGGATCGGCGGGACGCTCATTGTTGACGGCCAACACCAGCCCTTCGCGGAACCACCAGGGTTGATCACGAGCCGCAACCGATTCCAGCACGACATGCAGCATCTCATGCCGTAACGTCGCTTTCAGCACATGGCGCGCGCGAAGCATCTCCGGCGGCTGCATGCGAATGGTGAAGCCGCGTGTCGTCGCCGCGATGGTTCCGCTCTCGCCGGTGGCATTGCGGTAAGCGGCCAGATTGGGGTAAACGCGCAGCCGGGGCCGGTTGCGATAGACGATACCCGATGCTTGCTCAGCTTCTCGGAGCGCGTTGTCGGTGGCGGCCACCAGCAGCGCGTCAGGGGCGGTGGTGAAGACGTCCACGCGTTCCCCGCCGGTGTACTGCCACGCAAAGCCCGCCGCACTTAAGCCAAGCTTGGTACCGGGGTAGGCAAACTGCAGGATCTCGCGGTAGCTCTTGCCTTCCTCCCCCATACGCGCGCAGCCCGCCTGACAGAGGCCGATGCCGTGGCCACGGCCGCGACCGGCAAAGACGAACTGGCCGTTGATCTGCGCCACGTCATACCAGCCGCTGGGCAGCCGCTCCCAGCCGATCAGGCGGCCCACGGCCTGGCGGAACATGGGAGCATCCACTTCGGCTCCACTCAGATTGAGGCGCACCGCGCGATTAGACGGCGTGCGGGTCACCACGGCCATCTGCGTGAACTGCGGCGGTACCGGCAGGCCCAATGGTTTGAGTGCCGTTTGAATCTCTTCGCGCGACAGCACCGTCCGCCAGTTCTCTTGCTGACGCAGGCACCAGGGGTCACGATGCTGATTGAGGTACGGCCCTTCGGGCGAGGCCTCGCTCATGCCGCCGCAGTGGGCGGAGTAGTAGGCGGCTACCAAGGCTCCGCGATACCACAGCAGCTCGCCTTCAGTGGCCTCCGCTGCGGCCGTCACGGCTTCGTTGACGGCGGAGCGGCGATAGTCCTGGCAGTGCGTGGTGTCGCAAAAATCAAAGCCCTCGCGGGCATGCCGGCCCTTGAACTTCATCGCATACGTCCGCGCCGCTACCGCCATGGCCTTCAGCGATTCGGGCGAGCGCATCCCGGCCGCCTCACCCGCCAGCACGGCGGCGACGTACTCTTCCAGCGGCACCTTGATGGTCTTCGCATGTGGCCCGCCCTGTTGCCAGTAGAGGCGCACGCTGACGTCAGCGGCCAAGGAGTTCAAGACCAACAGTGCGGCTAGCGGAGCCATCGGGCGATCAACTCCTGGGCCGCGGGTTGCGCGTCGGTGGCTCCACGTCCGCCGGTCATCACGGCCACCACAATGCGCGGCTGGTCGACTGGTGCCCAACCGGCATACCAGGCGGCTTGGGCAGTCGTGCCGGTTTTGCCGCCGGAGATGCGCCCTGGGTTCTGCTGCCACAGCGCGCGATAGGCGCGGGCTAACCGCAACGGCGTCGCCGAGACTCCCCAGTGGCCCAGGGCCTGCAACTGGCGCTGCTCGTCCGTCGTGGCGAGCAGCGGCTGAAAGTCACGCAAGGCCTGCCGGGCTTGATCGGGGGGCACGGCCAGGATGGCTTGCGCGAAGTAGCAGTTGCACGACAACGCGAGCGCCTGGATCGGGTCCAGCGGCATGCTGACGGGCAGGTGCGTGCAGTCCAGCCGATGGCCGCCGATCCGCAGCGTGCCGTGGCAGGGGTAGACGCCGCGCACGGGTAGAAACGGCTTCACGGTGGATCCGGCCAGGGCTGAGGCGTCGGCTCGCTTGGCCTCCAGCACGCGGCCCGTTCGGGCATCCAGCACCGCAAATGCTTCAGGCGACGCCAAAGGCCTCCCGATACTTTTCCGGCAGCCGGATGGGCCGCAGATCGGGGCCGCAGAAGACGTGCGTGGTTTCGCCGGTGGCCAGCTTCTCGCCCGTCTCGACGTTGGTCAGCACGTAGCCGATCTTCACCATGCGGGCGTGGGCGATCTTCACTGAGGTGGTGATCTCCACTTCATCGTCGTAGCGTGCCGGAGCATGGTAGCGGCAGGTCGCTTCGGCCACGGTCATCAGGACGCCATCGCGCTCAATATCGCGGTACCGGAGGCCGCGCGCGCGCAGCCATTCAACCCGCCCGATCTCCATCCACACTAGGTAATTGGAGTGGTAAACCACCCCCATCTGATCAGTCTCTTTGAACCGGACACGAACTCTGGTCGAAACCACGGACATAATGTGATTATGCGGAAATACTTGGCTCTCAGTGCGCTGACGCTCACCTTGTGCGCGCAGGACCTGAAAGAGTTTGAAAAGCGGGTGACCGAATTCACGCTCAAAAACGGCCTGCACTTCATCATTCTGGAGCGCCGGGATGCTCCCGTGGTTAGCTTCTATACGCGCGTCAACGCGGGCTCGGTGGATGACCCCAGTGGCTCCACTGGGATCGCCCACATGTTTGAACACATGGCGTTCAAGGGCACGGAGGCGATCGGTTCCAAGAACCTGCCGCTCGAACGCAAGTCGCTCGCGTTAATCGAGAAGGTGTACGACGAGTTGAATCAGGCGCAGCGGGCCGCCAAGCCCGACAAGGCTCGCGTCGAGGAGTTGGAGCGCAAGCTGAAGGACGCCATCGCTTCCGCGGACGCGCATGTCGATAGTGAGCTCTACACGCGGCTGATGGAAGACAACGGTGCGGTGGGCTTGAATGCCTCCACCGGCGTTGATTCGACGCAGTACTTCGTCAGCTATCCGTCGAACCGTCTGGAACTGTGGTTCCTGATGGAGGCCGACCGTTTCCGCCACCCGGTGTTCCGGGAGTTCTACAAGGAGCGCGATGTGGTGCGTGAAGAGAAGCGCATGCGCAGCGAATCGAGTCCGCAAGGCGAACTGCTGGATGCGTTGCTGGGCGCGGCCTTCCAAGGGCACCCGTACAAGGTGTCGCCGGCGGGCCTCGCGTCCGACATCGAGAACTTCCGCTCCACCGACGCGCAGAAGTTCCGCGAGAAGTACTATGTGCCGGGCAACATGGTGATCTCGATTGCGGGTGACGTTGATCCGCAAGAGTGCCGCCGATTGGCCGAGAAATTCTTCGGCCCCATGCCCGCCGCGCCGATGCCGCCGCCGGTGGTGAGTGTGGAGCCGCCGCAGAATGGCGAACGTCGCGTGGTGATCGAATCCGCGGCGCAGCCGATGCTGTTGATCGGCTACAAGCGCCCCGCCGCCACGCATCCCGATGACGTGGTGTTCGACGTGATCGACGGCATTGTCGCTGGCGGCCGGACGGGGCTGATGTACAAGGAACTGGTGGAGAAGAAAAAGATCGCGCTGGGGGCGGCAACGGCGGGCAGCTTTCCGGGCGCGAAGTATCCGAACCTGTACCTGTTCTACGCGCTGCCGAATGCGGGCGAGAGCATGGACGGGCTGGAAAAGTCGATCTACGAAATCATCGAGCAGTTGAAGGCCAAACCCGTGGATGAGACAACGCTGAAGCGCGTGAAGACGAAGGTCCGGGCCGGCTTGATCCGGCAACTGGACTCCAACAACGGCATGGCGGAACAGTTGGCCAGCTTCCATTCGATGTTTGGTGATTGGCGCATGTTGTTCAAAGGTGTGGAGGAAGTGGAAAAGGTCACCGCTGCCGATGTCCAGCGCGTGGCCAAGCAGTACTTCAATGACCGCACCAAGACCGTGGCCTATCACGTGAAGCCCACGCAGGAGGCCAAGACCAATGAATAGCTTGAATCTGGGAATTCTCTTGCTGGCGGGCGCTTCGCTGTGGGCGCAGGCTCCTGCGGCCGCTCCGGCCAAGCCTGTTGCTGCCGCGACCTCGGTGAAGACGTTGAAGTTTGCGCCGCTGAAGCCGGTCAAGATTCCGGAGGTAACGCAGTTTACGCTGCCCAACGGATTGCGGGTCTATCTGCTGGAAAGCCGCTCGCTGCCGGTGGTCTCGGGCTTTGCTTTGGTGAAGACCGGCAATCTGTTCGACCCGCGCGACAAGGCGGGGTTGGCGGACATGGTGGGCACCGTGATGCGCAGCGGCGGGACGCGAACGCGGACTGGCGATCAGTTGAACGAGCAGCTGGAAAACATTGCTGCCAGCGTTGAGACCGGCATTGGCGAAACCAGCGGCCGGGTGAGCTTTAATGCGCTCAAGGAGAACACCGACGAAGTGCTGGCGGTGTTCAAGGACGTGATGCTGAACCCGGAGTTCCGGCAGGACAAGCTGGACCTCGCCAAGACGCAGGAGAAGTCCGGCATTGCGCGCCGCAATGATGATGCGGCGGGCATCACGGGCCGCGAGTTCAGCAACATCTTGTATGGCCGCAACACGCCCTATGGCTGGAACATCGAGTACGAAACGGTGGACCGCATTTCACGCGCGGACCTGCTGGCCTTCCACCAGCGGTTCTTCTTCCCGAAGAACACGATGCTGGCGGTCTATGGTGATTTCCAGTTGGCGGAGATGCGGGCCAAGATCGAGAAGCTGTTCGGCGACTGGACATCGGACCAGCCACCGGTGCCCGAGTTTCCGAAGGTGGAAATGGCTCCCAAGCCCGGCGTGTTTCTGGCCGTCAAGGAGGACGTCAATCAGACCAACTTCCGCATCGGTCACCTGGGCGGCGTGATTCGCGATAAGGACTTTCCGGCGCTGGACCTGATGGGTGCCGTGCTGGGCGGCAGCCCCTTCACCAGCCGTTTGGGCAAGGCCATTCGAGTGAACAAAGGCTACGCCTATCAGGTGGGTGCCGACTGGGGCGCGCAGTTCGACCATCCGGGCCTGTTCTCGATCTCCGCCGGCACCAAGAGTGAAAACACCGTGCCCGCGATCCGCACCATCCAGGAAGAGATCACTAAGTTTCTGGCCGCGCCGCCCACGGCGGAGGAGTTGCAGAGCGCCAAGGACAAGATCCTCAACACCTTTGTGTTTAGCTTCGACAGCCCCTCCAAGACCTTGGGCCGCCTGATGACCTACGAATACTATGGCTACCCGAAGGACTTCATTTTTCAGTACCAGAAGGCCGTCGAAGCGGTTACTCCGGCTGATGTTCATCGCGTGGCCAAGCAGTTCTTGAAGCCGGAGAACTTTACTTACGTCGTGACGGGCAAGCCGGCGGACTTCAAGGAACCGTTGTCGGCATTGAAGCTGCCGGTGACGGAAATCGACCTGAAGATTCCTGAGCCGAAGAAAGCAGCCGCGGTTGCCGATGCGGCCTCGCTCAACAAGGGCGCGGCGCTGCTCAGAAAGGTGCGGGCGGCGATGGGCGGCGCCAAGCTGGCGGCGGTGATCGATTCCACGATCGTGCTGGAGGTGAAGCTGCTGCAGGGTGGCGGGATGGCCGCCGCCAAGCAGACCACGCAGCGGCTGGCTGCCGGTGGCATGCGGCAGGAAAACGTGCTGCCGTTCGGCAAGGTGGTCAGCTATTGGGATGGGCAGGGCGGCGGGTGGCTGAAGCATCCGCAGGGCGAGCTGCCGCTGCAGGGGCCGATGCTGCAGCAGGCCCAGGGCGAAGGGTTCCGGCAGTTGCTCTACCTGCTGCGGGACAGGCCGGGTATTACCGCGAATTACCTGGCGGCGGGCTTGATCGAGATCAGCGATGGGCGCGGCAATTCGACCAAGCTGGTGGTGGATGAGGCCACCGGGATGCCGGTGAAGCAGATCTCCGGCCAAGTGGCCATGGGCGGGCCGCCGGCGGACGTCGAGGAGCGCTATCTGGGTTTCCAGGAGGTGGAGGGAGTGAAGATCCCCGCCATGACGGAGATCTGGCAGGGTCCGGCCAAGCTGGTGGAGACCAAGCTGGTGGAAGCGAAATTCAACTCAGGACTGAAGCCGGAGCAGTTGGCGGCGAAACCATGAGCGGCCGGGAGCAGTCCAACTCCATGATGAATCGTCCGGTGTTTTCTCGACGCCAGCTATTGGCGCTGCCTTCACTGGCCCTGCCGGGGATGCTGCACGCGCAGGGTGCCGAATCGAAAGCCCAGCGGGGGGAGCGCGTGGTGAAGGAAGCGCTGGCGGCCCTGGGCGGGGACCGGTACTTGGCCATGCGCGACCGTGTGGAAGCAGGCCGGGCGTATTCGTTCTATCGCGAGCGGCTCTCGGGCTTGTCTCGCACGCGGATCTACACGCGGTATCTCACGCGGCCGGAGCCGCCGATACCGGGCTTCTTCGGCCTGCGCATGCGGCAGGCACTGGGCAAGGATGAAGACACGGCCGTCGTGTTTCTGGAAGATGGCAAGGGCTGGGACGTCAGCTACCGGGGAGCGCGGCCCATTCCGGAAGTGGAAGTGGAGCGGTTCCGTGAGACGCAGATGCGGGGGATTCTCTACATCATGCGGATGCGGCTGGGCGAACGCGGTCTGATCATCGAGTCTCAGGGTACGGGCGTTGAGGATAACTCACCGGTGGAGATTGTCGACATCACCGATGCGGACAACAAGACGGTGACGGTCTACTTTCACCAGTCGACCAAACTGCCCTTGAAGCAGAAGATGGTGCGGCGGTCGCAGGGCGACCGGATCGAGGAAGTCACCATCTTTGCCAAGTTCCGTGACGTGGGCGGCGGCGTGATGTGGCCCTACACCACGGAACGGACCCGCAATGGCGAGAAGCAGTTTGAGCTGTTTTCGGAAAGCGTCGAGATCAACCGGGGCCTGGATGATTCGCTCTTCACGATCTCGGCGGATACGAAGATCCTGAAGCGGGTGCGGTAGGCCCGCCGGTTACCGCGCCAGTTTCATCAGGGGATCCCCGACGCAGATGTTCATCCAACTGACGTAGGCGATGGAGAGATAGAACGACTCCGCCAGATTGCGGCCATGCTTCACGTAGGCCGGCAGCAGTTCTTCCGGGTGAGGTGTGGCCACCAGATAGGGTTCCTCCACGTGTCCGGTGGCGGCGGTGGCCCCTTCAGCCAGGTAGTCCCCGGTGAGAGATTGCGGTGACCCGGCATACCAGCTGTCTGGAGTTTTCCAATCGCCCAGGGTCCAGCTATCAGGCGGTTGCGCCAAGGTGCGGCCGTTGCTGGAGACAAACTCCGTGGCGATCGATCCCGGCAGCCAGGTGATCCCCAGGAAACGCTGGCGGCGGGCCTTGTCATTGGAGCCCCATCCGGCGTAGCCGATGACGTCCCGGGTGCCGGTGATGACCTTGGGCGATGCGTCAAAGATCACCTGCGGTTCGGCCAGCTTCAACATCGCATTCCGCAGCCAGGAGTTGCCCGGTGCCTCGTCGTTGGAGCTGAGATCCAGCACCACCTTGCCCCGGCGGAGCAGTTGCGGGTTCTGGCCCGCTTCCACTGAATGGTCGATCATGCGCTTCACCTGGGCCACCGTGTAGGCGGCCAGCCGGGTCACCAGGTACATCGGGAACTTGGGGTGGCCGAACTCCTGGTTCAGTTGGCGGAAATAGGGGTTGGGTGCCGGGCCGGGCACGGTGCTGCGTATTCCGTGTTGCCGGGCGTAGAGCAGCACGAGTTCCGAATCCACACTTGCTGCATCCGATTCGACGGTACCTCCCTTGGCTTCGGCCTTGATCCGCAGCGGCACGCCTTGGGTCAGGACGATGTAGTGGATCTGTTCGACCAGATCGCCGGCGATGAGACACTGCCGGATGCCGGTTTCGATGGTACGGACGTACTCCGAGCGGCTGATCTGCTCGTCTTGGGAGGTCTGGATCCGGCAGCGATTCGCCAACGGAATGGAGCGCTGGCGGATGTAATACTCAGAAATCTGACGCGAACGGGCCGAATTCTGGTTTTCAACCACCAGGACCTGCGCGGGGGTGCCGGCGGTGCAAACCGCGGGGGCCAGCAACAGCAAAACGGCTGCAAGGCGCGGCCCGCTGAGCCGATGGTATACTTTGGCTGATCCAGCAGGAGCATGTCCCAGCAAGTGTTTAGCGTTTGGACGGGCGTTCGGCAGTACTAACATTATGGACCTTGACCAGCTACATACCTTTCTGGAAATCGTTCGGCTGAAGAGTTTTTCCAAGGCCGCTCAGACCTGTTTCCGCACGCAACCCGCCATTAGCGCCCAAATCCGCCAATTGGAACAGGAGCTGAACACCAGCTTGTTTGAGCGTCTGGGCACCAAGATTTCCCTCACCACCGCCGGCAAGATCTTTGCCGAGTACTCGGAACAGATTCTTGATCTCCGCCGCCGGGCACAGGATTCGATCAACGAGTTGGAG
>JBIKMK010000575.1:0-3467 GCA_044359315.1 Bryobacteraceae bacterium
CCACGAGCGAATCGATCAAGCCCGCCTTCAGGTCGTCGAGCAGTGTGGGGCTCCAGTCAAAGCCCACCATCTTCACCTTGCTCTTGCGCTGTTTCAGTGCCTGCGCGGCACCCACGGCGCTTGATTCATTCGAGGCGAACAAAGCATCAAGATCGGGGAACGCTGTCAACATGTTTTCCGAGATGGCCAGCGACTTCGCAAAATCAGCCATGCCAAAGCGCTTGTCCATCACCTTGATCTCGGGGAAGTCTTTCTTGATCCGGTCTTCAAAGCCCGCTTCGCGCGCCATGGTGGAGGCGGCACCCGGCTGCACTGCGACGATGACGATTTTGCCCTTGCCGTTCAGGATCTTGCCCATCCGCTCGGCCGCCATTTCGCCGGCCTTGTAGTTATCGGTGGCGACCTGGGAGGAGAACTTATCCGTGGCGACCGGCGAATCAAAGATCACCACGGGAATCTTCTGCGCCACTGCGCGATCAACGACACTCACCATCACCTTCTCGTCGATGGGCGCCAGGCAAATGGCGTCCACCTTGCGGTTGATCATGGTGTCGATAATCTGCAACTGGCCATTGAAATCGGTTTCGGTGGCGGGCCCGTTCCAGATGATCTCGACGCCGGTCTCCTGCGCCGCCTTGACGGCACCCGCGTGGACGGATTGCCAGAACAAGTGGGCCCGACCCTTGGGGATGACGGCCACCTGTTTCTTGCTGGAACGGTTGCAGGCAGTGAGCGCAGCACCGCCCGCGGCGGCCAGGAACCGCCGGCGCGGCGTTAGGGGTGGGAACTGTTTCATTTGGGGAAGCTCTGCGGTTCCACGATCGACTGCCAGCTTTCGCCATTCAGCGACTTCATGAACTCCACCAGATCCTTCTTGTCCTGCGCGGTCAGGTTCAGTTTCTTCATCCGCTCATCCAGGTTCTTGTTCGGCAAGCCGCCCTTGTCGTAGAAGTCCACTACCTCTTCCAGCGTCTTGAGTGACCCGTCGTGCATGTACGGCGCCGTCCGCGCAATGTCCCGCAGCGTGGGCGTCTTGAAGGCACCCCAGTCCGCGGCATTCTTGGTGACGGCAAAACGTCCTTCATCGGGGGTGGGCTTGTCGGTGCCGACGCCCAGGTTGTGATAGGCGTTGGTGGTGAAGTTGATGCCTTCGTGGCACTGGTCGCACTTGGCTTTGTTCAGGTAGACGTCCATGCCGCGCACGGCGGAGGCGGAAAGCTGCTTCTTGTCGCCGGCCTTGTAGCGATCGTACGGCGAATTGCCCGACAGCACAGTGCGCTCAAAGGTGGCAATCGCCATCGCGACGTGATTGATGTCGAAGTTCTCGGTTCCGAAGACCTTGGCGAACAGCTTCCGGTAGCCTTCGACGCCCTTCAGCGTCTTCACCACGGACTCATGCGTGTTGCCCATCTCAATGCGGTTGGCCATCGGTCCAATGGACTGCTCCTCCAGCGACTTGGCCCGCCCGTCCCAGAACTGCGCCAGCGAGTAGGCGCGGTTGATCACCGTTGGCGCGCTGCGTCCGCCGCGCTGGCCCTTGATGCCGTCAGAAACTGCCTTGCCATCGGTGTAGGCAAACTTCGGACTGTGGCAAGTGGCGCAAGAGACCGTGCCGTCGGCCGAGAGGCGCTTGTCGTAGTAAAGCAGCTTGCCCAACTCGGCCTTCTCGGCCGTGTAGGGATTCTCCTTTGGGAAACGAACTGGCAGCAGACCCAGCGGAATCGCCGGGCCATCGGCCGCCAAAGCAACGAAAAGGGCCGGCGCCATTAGCGCCAGCCCGAGCAGAACCTTTTTCATGAACCTCTCCCCGGACAACTGAATTGTCAGCTTACTTCTTCACGAAACCCTGGACGTAAAGGGCCGAATATCCAGCGTGCGAGGTCAGCGTGCCGGTCACTTCCATGATGTGAGCCGTGTGCTCGGCGGCCGCCTTGCGGAAGTCTGCCGTCTGGCCGTCGCGGCGCGGGTCATGCTCTTCGTCCATCAACATGTAGAGGCTGCCGTCTTCGGTCAGCAGGCCGATCGGTTGGCCATTGTTGATGCACTTCTGGCCGCAGGCGCGATGCTTTTCGCCGTGCTTGCCCACCTGCAGATAGCAGGAGAAGTCCACGATCTCGCCCACCAACGTCGCTACCTTGCCCGCTTGCGGCTTGCCGTCAACCGAAGCACCCATCGTGGTGCCGGACCAGGCTTCAGCCGTCTTCTCGCCCATCTTGCCCATCGGGGCTTTGTAGGTGCCCTTTTCCACCGTCATCTGCGGTTGCAGAATCGGGGTCTTCTTCTTGGCCTGGGCCATCAATCCACCGGTGAGGGCCAGGGCGCTCATGGCGACCACTGCGAGTGTCTTCTTCATGGAATCAATTCTCCTTCGTTCGAGTATCTAGCCGCGGACGCTGGCCGCAGGAATCTTCTTCAATAGATCTTCCATCTCCGCGCGGGATTCCGCGCCGATGGTAAAGCAATCGATTTCATTGTGAGCCAGGTGGAACTGCAAGGCCTCGTCGGCCCTGTGCCGCAGTTTGCCCGCGCCCAATACCTTCATGCCGATCAAGCCCTTGCCCTTGGCCTTCATCTGCTTCATGACGGCCAGCACGGTTTGCGGATCAGCATCCATGGCCGTACCCACCGGGTTATAGCGGACCAGGTCCACCTGCACCCAGTCAGAATCGCGCGCCGCCTTCAAGGCTTCCAGCGTATGGCACGATGTGCCGTGCGTGCGCACAATGCCTTTTTCGCGAGCCTCGCTGATCACCGCCATCGCGCCCTTTTTGCGCTCCGGCCAGTCCTTATCCACCATCGTGTGCAGCAAGAGAATGTCGATGTAGTCGGTATTCAGTTCGCGACGGAAGCGGTCGAGATCGGCGCGCATTTCCTTTTCGGTGGAGGCATGGGTCTTCGACAGAATCTGCACTTTATCGCGCTTCACCGTCTTCAGCGCCTCGCGAATGTGCGGGTGGGTGCCGTACTGATCAGCTGAATCCCAGAACGTAACGCCGTTGTCGTGGGCCGCGCGGAACAGTTCGCCCAGCCCTTGCAGGCCCAGCTTGCGCGTTTGGTTGGAACTGCCACCGACGCCATTCGTGCCGCTGCCTTGCGCCAACCGGCTGAGCTCGATCTTCATCGGGCCCAGGATCACGCGGTCGGTGCCCAGTTTCTTGGTTGTGGCGGCATAGGCCGAATAGGGGAAATTGTTCAGCGCAGCCATGGCCGCAGCGCCGCCCGTCAAAAAATGACGGCGCTGCATCATGTGGCAAGGGGTCGGACGCATAGACATCGGCAAGCCTCCAGTATCCGTAAAGTTATCACAATAAGGAGGGGGAGTCGGGGAATAAAGCAACTGACGCTGGGCAGCTGCTCCAGCGTCGAGGTCCCGAAATTTCAGGTCGGGCGGACCGTCACAGCTTTAGCGCTGAAACTGGGGAAGGCCCGGCAATTCCGGAGCTGCCGGGCGATAGGCCGGTTTGGGC
>JBIKMK010000576.1:0-3452 GCA_044359315.1 Bryobacteraceae bacterium
TACCGGTGCGGCGGGCGCGCTTCATCAGGTAACGAATTTCGATGGCGTCGTCGGGTGAGAGCAAATCATCGATGCGGACGGCCTGATCGACCAGCGCTGCCGGGAAGATGGTCCGCAGCGCGCGGTTCACCTTCAGGATGCGCCCGTCCGGGGCCAGGGAGATGACGCCGGTGGGGATGTTTTCGAGGATCGCTTCCGTGAACCGGCGGCGGCGTTCCAGCTCCCGCTCGTTCGATTCGAGATCCTGGGTCATCTCGTTAAACGCCCGGACCAGCGCCGCCAGTTCATCAATGGCCGGCGTCTGGACCCGGTAAGCCAGGTTGCCGCCGCGGACCTCTCGCGCGGCGCTGAGCAGTGCCGAGATAGGCACGGAAATCTGCTTCGACATCAGCAGCGCCGTCCAGGTGGCAACGAACAGAATGAACAGCGTGATCAGGGTCAGCAGCAGGATGTAGAACGTGCGGATGTCCTTACGGCGGCGGGCGAGGGTCTCAAAATCCTCGATCGATTTCAGAATCTCATTCTGCTTGCGCACGAGATCCAGGGGTACGGCGCTGCGGAGCGAAAGGCGGCTGGCGGGAATGCCTTGCGCATCGGCCAGCATGGCCGTCGCGGAGACGGTTTCCGCGGAAGCCTTCGCCATCGGTACGCAAAGCGGGATCCGGGCATCGTCACCGCGGATCAGCGTCACTTCCACAATGCCGTTCTCCCGGCACAGCCGCTGGATGTCGGCCCGCGGTGCCTGTTCATCAGCCGCCAGGGCTTGCACCGCCGCCAGCGAGGCCAACCACCGGGCCTGCGCGTCGGCCTTGGCCTGCATCTCATTCTTGAAGCTTGTGGCGACATCCTGCAGATCGAGCCGGATCTCTTCGGCCGGCCGCGAGAACCAGCGCAGCAGGTTGAAGTTCAGCACTTGCACGCTGAACAACACCAGAAACAGAACCGGGAGAAAGCTTAACGCCAGCGCGCCCACCACCAGCTTGGTGCGCATGCGCGACCCTTCGCGATTGCTTTGCCGGTCGATGTACAGCTTCAGCCCGGTCCGGAACAGCATGAAGCCCAGAATCACGGTCAGAACAAAGACCAGCGACTGGACCGCCCAGTAAAGGAAGATCTGGCTTAAGCTCTCCGGGTCATAGGAGCCGGTGGAGAACGACCCCTGCCAAACGACAAAGGTGACGCACAGGACCAGGAGCAGGGCGGCTGCGCCATACAGCAAACGTTTCTTCATGCGTCTACTTCAGCCTACACAAAGCGGGCGAACGAAGTGGAGGCGGTGCGTCCTCCAGTGGCGGGCCGCCCTGGCCGGGCTGCCTATTGCGCTGTGCGGGAGATCCACAGAAACACTGGCTGGTCGACCAAACGGGGCCGGAGACCGCCGGTGAGAATCCGCAGTTGATAGCGGCCCAGGGCGGCCGCTTCCGGCACTTGGAAGACGAGTTGCGTGTTGGTTTGCCGGACGATGGTGGCGACAATCTCCTGGCTGCCGTTTACCAGGATGAGCCCGGCGGCGGAACGGCGGTCGAGAAAGTCTCCGGTGGCGGCGACGGCTTCTCCGGTGTTGGCGTAGCAGCGGTCCAGCATGCGGACCGCCGGTAGCGGCGCTTCGGGGCCATCACCCCGCGCCACCATCGGGAACAGCAGCATCAGCAGAGTGGCGGCCAACACCGCCCAGATCCAGTGGAATTCATGCGTTCGGGTCATTGCTTTGCACCTCGCCTGCTATCGGTGCACGTTGATCGCCAAAGGAAAGTGCTTTCCTTGCAATCAGCCGGGTGCCGGCCGGGTGAAAGTGCGCAGGGTCTGGGTGGGGCAAAAGGCCGGTGCGTGCTAACCTAAAGGCTCAGGCTCCGGGCTTCGTGCAACGCTCGAGTCCGAAAACCCCGCCAGGTCCGGAAGGAAGCAACGGTATTGGGATCAGCGTGTGCCGCGGATCACCCGGAGTCTGTAACCCCCCTAGTTTTCATCACCGCGCCCGAGGTCTCGGGCATTCGCTATAGAATCTCAGCATGAGTGATTTATTCGGTCTGGGCGTCGCCCGGCGAGATGTCTTACGGGCCAGCGCCCTGGCGGTGCCCGCAGTGTTGTCGGCGGCGCAGGCGTCGAATGCCTTGAAGGTGGGACTGGTCGGTTGCGGTGGCCGGGGAACCGGGGCGGCGGCGCAGGCACTGAAGGCAGACGACTTTGCCGAATTGACGGCTGTGGCCGATATCGATCTGGAACGGATTGATGCCAGTTTGGCGACGCTGACCAAAGTGGCCGGGGCCAAGGTGAAGGTGGACCCGGCGAAGAAATTTGTTGGTCTGGATGCCTTTGAGAAAGTGATCAACTCCGGTGTCGATGTCGTGCTGCTGGCGACGCCGCCCGGCTTCCGGCCCCAACATCTGCGGCGCTGCATCGAGGCGGGGAAGCACGTATTCTGCGAGAAGCCGGTGGCGACCGATGCTCCGGGCATCCGCAGCGTGCTCGAGACCGCCAAGCTGGCCAAGGAAAAGAATTTGTCGCTGGTGGCCGGATTCTGCTGGCGCTACCACAACGTCATCAAGGCGACGTTTGACCAGGTGGCGGCCGGGGCGATCGGCAACATCGTGGCCTACTACGCCACCTACTACACGAGCCCGGTGAAGCCCATGCCTCCGGCCAACACGCGCCCGGCGGGGATGAGCGATGTCGAGTGGCAGATCCGCAACTGGTACAACTTTGGCTGGCTGTGTGGTGACGGACTGGTGGAGCAAGCGGTCCACAGCGTCGACAAGATCGCCTGGGCGATGAAGGACAAGCCGCCGGTGAGCTGCACGGCCGTGGGTGGCCGCCAGATCCCCGCGCATGGCGGCAACATCTTCGACCACATTGAAGTGAACTACCTCTATCCAGATGGCGTCCGGGCCTTCATGGGCTGCCGTCAGATCGAGCAGTGCTACAACGAGAACGCCGACTACATCCTGGGCACCGAGGGCGTCTGCACCATCGGGCGTGGCGCGCGGCCCAAGATCACGGGCAAGACCACGTGGAGCTTTGAGGGCACGCCCTACGACATGTATCAGGCCGAGCATGACGCCCTGTTTGCCAGCATCCGGCAAGGGAAGCCGCTGAATGACGGCGAGCGCATGACCACTTCGACGATGCTGGCGATCATGGGCCGGATGGCGGCCTATACGGGCCAACAGTTGACTTGGGAACAGGCCTTGAACTCGCAGGAGAAGCTGGTGCCGGACACGATTGACTGGGGCGGCAGCTTGCCGGAAATGCCGATGGCGCGCCCGGGGATCACCAAGTTTGTCTAGGGTGGAACATCGCACTCCGCCGGTGGCGCAGGCTTCAGCCTGCAGGCGGAATTCATTCCGCCCCGGGTTGAATTGCGGTACTCGCGAAGCGGTGCAGGTTATTTGGGCGGGACTGAAGTCCCGCTGCAGGCTAAAGCCTGCGCCACTTTGGATGGGCGTGCTGCTGGC
>JBIKMK010000577.1:0-3450 GCA_044359315.1 Bryobacteraceae bacterium
GCCCGTCATGGTGCTGGTGGCGATCCTGGTGAAGCTCACCTCCCCTGGGCCGGTGTTTTATAAACAGACCCGCATGGGCGTGGACGATGTGCCATTCACCGTCATGAAGTTCCGCTCCATGCGGACCGATGCCGAGGCCAAGACCGGTGCCGTGTGGGCCACCCGGAATGACCCGCGCGTCACCCCGCTCGGCAAGTGGCTGCGCAAGCTGCGTCTGGATGAACTGCCGCAGTTGTTCAACGTCTTAAAGGGCGACATGTCGATGGTGGGTCCGCGGCCGGAGCGGCCGGAGTTTACCCGCCTGCTGGAAGAAAAGATTCCGTTCTACCGCCAGCGTACTTGTGTCAAGCCGGGGCTGACCGGTTGGGCCCAGATCAACCATAAGTACGGCGACACCATCGAAGACACCATCGCCAAGCTGGAATACGACTTGTACTACATCAAGAACCTGTCGTTTGCGCTGGACATGTACATCATCTTCAGCACCGTCAAGATCGTCGTGCTGGGCCGCGGCGCGCAATAGGCGCGTCTTTCCGGTTTCGCCTCACACTCCCGCTTCCGTCATCGATAAGTATTCACGAGAGCTGCCCCGCGGCTTTCCTGGATCACCATGAGCCGTTTTTTGGACAACGCGCAGCAGATTCTCGACACAGCCGAACTGGTGGACGGTAGCCCGGTGACGATTCTGATGCGTGAGGGCCGTCCAATGGGCCTGTCGATGATGAACGACTGGTCGCTGGAGCGGATGCGCGCCGAACGCGGTGCCGATGAAGCCTACCGGGTCAGCCGCCGCCACGGCAAGTTGGTTGTCGAAGGCCGCTCCGCGACCCAAGCCTGTCTGTTGGCTTCACAAACGCCGGGCCAGATCGCCCGGGCCTTGCTGGCCGGACCCGTTCCCACCCACTAGGCCTAACGGGCCGGAGGCTTGGCGGTGGGGCTGCCACTGGTGCTGGCACCGGTGCTGCCACTGGGGCTGGCCTTCAGATCCCGGTGGATGGCGTCCAACACACCGTTGACAAACGAAACACTTTCATCACCGGCGAAGCGGCGAGTCAACTCTAGTGCTTCGTCAATGATGACGGCGGGTGGCAACTGCCGCTCCGTCATTTCAAAAGCCGCCAGCCGCAGGATGTTGCGGTCCACACCGGGCATGCGCTCCACTTTCCAGTGGGCCGCATGGGCACCGATCAACTGGTCCAGGTGGGCCACTTGCTTGGAGGTGCCCTTCACCAGTTGTTCCATGAACTGGTCCCGCTCCAGCCGCTCCGGCGCATCTTCTTCGGAGTGCAGGGTCTCGTAGAAATCATCAATGGCGCGCCAGATATCGGTTTCTGACTGGTCGGCGGCGCGGCGCAGATCCCAATCAAATAGCACCTGCAGCGCGCGTTCGCGAGACCGGCGGCGAGACGCCATCTAGTTGCCCGACTCCAGCCGGCTCAGCAGCAAGGCCATCTCAATCGCCGTCAAGGCCGCATCGCGCCCTTTGTGGCCGTGCGCGCCACCCACGCGTTCCAGGGCTTGTTCCATGTTGTCGGTGGTCAGCACGCCAAACACCACCGGACAGCCCGCTTCCACCTGGACCTGTTGCAACCCGCGGGCGCACTCGCCGGCGACGTAATCAAAGTGCGGCGTATCGCCGCGGATCACCGCGCCCAGGCAGATGACGGCATCAAACGACTCACCCAGGGCGAACACCCGCGCCAGCAGCGGCAGTTCCCACGCCCCTGGCACATGCTCCACCCGGATGTTGTCTTCTTCCACTCCCGCCTGGCGCAGCCCGTCCAGCGCCCCTTCCAGGAGCTTTTCCGTAATGCTGCTGTTGAACCGGGAAACCGCAATGGCGAACCGTAGCCCGGTGGCGTCAAGCGCTTCATCAAACGTATTGGACTGCATGAGAGACTATCTCTCGAGTGTAGCAACGCCCCACCGCGCACCGCCTCCCAAGCGCTTTTGCCATCGCGGTCAATCTCGACCGCACGAGTCGAACCCCCACTTGCGCCCTTCCGGCAACTCACCCAAGTTCTCGATGGTGCGGTAAGGGTTGGGTGGCGAATTGGGTGCATTCGATTGGGCGCTCAATTGAGCGGCCGCCACAGCGGCAATCGCCCATAGGCGGTTCCGGTCAAGGGTAGCGGAGCTCGCCTTCGAGAACTCAACACATCGATTGGGTCAACGCAGCGGTGCCGATGCCATCCGCCCTACCGGGATAGCTGTCGCTGCTCAGCTTCCATCAAGTTGGCGAGGATGTCATTGATGCGGGTTAGATGGCCTGTCCCCTTCGACTTCAGCCACTCCAGTACTTGAGGATCCAGCCGCACGCTCACCGCCACCTTGCGGCGCATGTCGCGCAGGCGGACCATGCTGGCCAGTTGTTCCGCGCTCAGACGAGGAGCATCGGAGTAATCAATCGCGGAATCGTCACCCGCCGCCTGGCTGGCGGCGATACGGCGAACCGCTGCGTATTCCTGTTCAGTCCAGGGCCTGTTCTTGATATCGGCGGATGTCATGGTGGTCAGCCGCCCGGGCCGAGATGATGCGGATGATTTCTTCGCCATTTAGGTCCTCCCGATACGCATGCACGACCAGCAAGACAGCCCCTGTTTGCGGCCCCAACCGCGCCATTCCGATGGCATGCCACCGCTGTTCACCATCTTCATCAATCCTGTCCGGCCGCAAGAGGCAGTGGGAATCCTCAAACACCAATGAAGCGATCTCAAAGGAGATGCCCCCATGCTTTATCTGATTCGCCCTGTTCTTCCGTTGATCCCATTCGTAGCGCAACGTGTATATACGAAGCGTAGCACGAACCGTCAATTCGGAGTAGGTCTTGGGGTAGCTTGGTGTGGGACGGCGACCTACGCCAGCCCCGCCCGCCTCATTGCGTAGGCCACGGCCTCGCCTGGCACCTTGAACTCGCTCATGCCTTTGTTGCCTTGATACCCCAACTCAGCAGTGCCCACAGCGGAGGTGTAGTAGGCGTCCACCACCATGCGGCGGGCGAGGTCGAAAAAGCGGATGCCGGCGGCCAGTGCGGGGCTGTCGTTTTTGCGGAAGGCGATCTGGTCCAGCAGCGCCGTCTGCTCCGCCGCCGTGGCCAGGTGGAATGGCTTGCCCAGGCGTACGGCCATCCAAGCCAAGCCGCCGGTCCAACTGGCGGCCAGCCCCGGGTTGGCGCTGCAGATCAGGTCGATGAACTCTTTGGCGCCGCCCTTGGAGGCACCCGGCATCACCACCTCGGCAAAGGCTTCAACGGACTTCCACTCCACCTCTTTGAAGAGCTTCGGTGCATAGACCCCGCCCTTCTTGTCCGTGGCGGCCATCTGGTGGACGTGCTGGGCGGCCAAGGGTTCCAGGCCACCCAATGAGGCCGCCAAGGCGACATTGCGCAGCAGATCGCGGCGCGAGACTTCTTCCTGGGTCGCCGCTTCCATGGGGTTCAGTTCCGGTTGG
>JBIKMK010000578.1:0-3433 GCA_044359315.1 Bryobacteraceae bacterium
TCACCACTGATTTGTTAGCGGCCGTGTCGGCCGTGCATGTGGAGGGGGAGTGCTTTGCCGTCTCCGTGAATGACATCGCCGCCGGGTATGACTACCCGGAAGTGGTCCGCTTTGAGATGGAGGAGCAGGATCTTTCGTCCTACTTGCGCGCGGCGGACTTTCTCAACATCAGCAACGTCGACATCGTCTGCCTGCAGCACGAGTTCGGCATCTTCGGCGGTCCGGCCGGCGGCCATATACTCGCATTCCTCCGCGAGCTGCGAATGCCCATTGTCACCACGCTCCACACTGTCTTGAAGAGTCCTCAGCCGGACCAGCGGCGCGTGATGGACGGGCTGATCGCGCTCTCCAGCCGGCTGGTGGTGATGGCGGACAAAGGCCGCGAGATGCTGCTGGACGTCTATTGCGCGCCCGCATCGAAGATCGACTTGATCCCGCACGGCATCCCCGATGTCGGCTTCGTCGATCCGGCCTACTTCAAGGATCAGTTCGGCGTCGAAGGCCGTGTAGTGCTGCTGACGTTTGGCCTGCTGTCTCCCAACAAGGGCATCGAGTACGTCTTGAACGCCCTGCCCGCGATCCTGGCCGAATTTCCGGAAGTGGTCTACATCGTGCTCGGCGCCACTCACCCCAATGAACTGCGGGAGCACGGCGAAGCCTATCGCGTCAGCCTGGAACTGCTGGCTAAGCGCAACGGAGTCGAGAAGAACGTCATCTTCTGCAACCAGTTCGTCGACATCGAAAATCTGAAAGAGTTCATTGGCGCGGCCGACCTCTACATCACCCCTTATCTAAACGAAGCGCAGATCACCTCCGGCACCTTGGCCTATGCGTTTGGCGCGGGCAAGGCAGTGGTCTCGACCCCTTACTGGCATGCGGCGGAGCTGTTGGGCGATGGCCGCGGCAGTCTGGTGCCTTTTGCTGATGCGGAAGCGATCGCGATGGCGGTGACCGGCCTGCTCAGTGATGACAACCGCCGCCATGCAATGCGCAAGAACGCCTACCGCATGGGCCGCGACATGGTGTGGAGCAACGCGGCCCAGCAGTACATGCGCAGCTTTGAAAGCTCCCGCCTGGAAGTGGCGGCCCTCTCACGAAAGTCACTCTCCATCAAAACTCTGGATCAGAAGCCGCGCGAACTGCCGCGCCTCAAGCTGGACCATCTCACGCGCATGACCGATTCCACCGGCGTCTTCCAGCACGCCATCTTCAGCGTGCCCAACTTCGCCGAAGGCTACTGTACTGACGACAATGCCCGAGCATTCATTTTGGCCACGCTGCTGGGCGAACTGGGTGAAGATGCCACCTATGTCCGCACGCTGGCCACCACCTCGGCGGCTTTTCTGCATCACGCCTTTGACCCGAAGACGCGGCGTTTTCACAACCATCTGAGCTTCGACCGCCACTGGCTGGATGAGCAAGGCTCGGAAGACTCCCACGGGCGGGCCCTGTGGGCCTTGGGAATTGGCGTGGGCCGTTCGTCGTTCCGGAGTTTCCAGATGATGGCCGGACAACTGTTTGCGCTCGGCCTACCCGCGCTGACTACCTTCACCTCGCCGCGGGCCTGGGCCTTTGCGCTGTTGGGCATCCACGAGTATCTGCGGCGGCTCAGCGGCGACAGCCTGGTGAACCAGACCCGCGACACGCTGGTGGGCCGGCTGATGGATCTCTCCGACAGTGTCCAACCGGACTGGCCGTGGTTTGAGAATGAGCTCTCCTACGACAACGCCAAGCTGGCCCACGCCTTGATCTCGAGCGGCGAAGCCACCGGGCAACCCTTGGTGCTGCAACGGGGCCTCGTGTCGTTGCAATGGCTGGCCGAAGTGCAGATGTCGGAACAGGGCCATTTCCGGCCCATCGGCAGCAATGGCTTTCATCGCCGCGGCGGCCCCAGGGCGGATTTCGACCAGCAGCCCATCGAAGCGCAAGCCACCGTCTCCGCGTGCCTGGAAGCCTACCGCGTGACCGGCGACTTCCGCTGGCACGATCACGCGCAGCGCGCCTTTGACTGGTTCCTGGGTTGGAACGATCTGGGTTTGGAGCTCTACTCGCCCGAAACGGGCGGTTGTCGAGATGGCCTTCACGTGGATCGCGTCAACCGGAACCAAGGGGCCGAATCCACGCTGGCCTACCTGCTGGCATTGGCCGAAATGCGCCTGACCCAAAATGTACTGACCAGCTTCCAATCCCCACTGGCCTTCACTGACTAACACACCACCCCGCCATGCCCATGACCGTCACACGTACCAACATCGTCCTCCGCCCGGACCAGTCTCGCGTCCTGTTGCGGCCATTCAACCCTGGCAGCCCGCAACGCATAGCTTCGATCATTGCGCGCATCATGCTGTTGCCGGAGCGGCGCGTGGGGCCGCTGCTCGATGAGGTCTCAGCCGAATTTGCGGAGCGCCATCAGCATATCCGGCGCGTCTTTCTTGAGCGCTTCGAACAGGTGCGCGGCTTTATGGCGAGCGACGAAATGATATCGGACGAGCGCAAGCTGCTGATCGGGGCGTACTTTCTGGCCGAGTACTCGCTGGAATCGGCCGCCCTGTTCAACCCCTCCATCGTTCCCCATCCGGACCAAAGCAACCTCCAGGCCGGGGCCTTGCGATTCATTCTCAGCCTGCGGGCGACAGGCGAGGGACATATCTCATCGATTACCTTTCGCACCGGTGTGATTTATGCCGATCAACGCATTGAGGTCCAGGCCCCCACCGGCTTCCTCACCGAACCGCGGCAGTTGCCCAACCCCAGCTACGAAAAGCGGCTCTTTGTGCGGAAGCTGACCGAGCTGGGCTTCACCATCGAGTTTGTTGGCCGCGTGATGTGCGTGCTGAATGATTCCTTCACGCTTGAGGACCTGCGCGACAGCCTCAAGGCGGAACAGTTCCGCATGCCTGACGGGATGACGCCCGAGGATCAGTGTGCGGCCCAGGGCATCTGGATGCTCGCCCGGTCCAACTATGAAGTGCAGTTCGATCCCCACCAGCAGCTTTCCGAACGCGTGCTCTTCCCGGTCACCCCATCGCAGCGCAACGGCATCGAGGACGCCCGCTTTGTCTGCTTCGATCAGGGCGATGGCCACTGCGTCTACTACGCCACCTTCACCGCCTACGACGGCACGGCGGTGACGCCCGAGATGCTGGAGACCACCGACTTTCTGCTGTTCCGCTTTATCACCCTCACCGGACCCGCCGCCAAGAACAAGGGCATGGCCATGTTTCCACGGCGGGTCGGCGGCCGCTATGCGATGCTTTCCCGCCAGGACAACGAGAGCATCTACCTGATGTACTCCGACGATGTGCATTTCTGGCACGAACAGCAGGTGCTGTTGCGGCCCACCTTCCCCTGGGAGTTGATCCAGATCGGCAACTGTGGCTCTCCCATCGAGACCGATGCGGGCTGGCTAGTGCTCAGCCACGGCGTGGGGCCG
>JBIKMK010000580.1:0-3420 GCA_044359315.1 Bryobacteraceae bacterium
GTTCAGTTCCGGCGTACAGGCCTACCTGCAGCGCGCCGGGACCATGACCACGCGGAACCTGCTGGGCCAGACCACCGGCACCGGCGTTCAACTTTCGGCCGGGTGGCTGGTCAGCCAGAGCCGCGAACTGGCTACCTTTTTGCAGACGCAGGAAGATGTGCGCCGCACCAAAGTGATCGCGGCACCCAGCGTCATCGCCACCGACAACATTCCGGCCAGTATCAACGTCGGGACGGAAGTGCCGATCCTGACCTCCCAGCTGGCGACCGGCGTTCAGCAAGGCGGCACGTCCCAGTTTGCCAACACCGTGCAGAACCGCAATGCCGGTGTCACGCTGGCGCTGACGGCCCGCGTGCAGCCGTCCGGCATCGTCACCCTGATCATCAACCAGGAGGTTTCCTCCGTCATCGCCCCGGCGGCGTCGGCCTCCATTCAATCGCCCTCCTTCGCCAAACGCACCGTTCAAACTCAGGTAACCGTGCAGGATGGCGATACGGTGGCCATTGGCGGCATCATCCAGGAAAACGATGTCAACTCCACTTCGGGTATTCCTGGCTTGATCAAGATCCCCTTTATCGGTGGCTTGTTCGGCAGCAAGAGCATCACCAAAACGCGCACCGAACTGGTGATCTTCCTGACGCCCCGCGTCATCTACGACACCAACGCCATCACCGAGGCCACCGAGGAGATCAAGGGCCAGTTCAAACGCCTGAACCGGGTGTATAACAAGAACTGATCCTCCGGCCCCTTTCCGCAACTTGCGTCGAGGGGCCGGGTTCTCCACACTAAGACCTGACGATGACCTTCCGCTCGAGCTGTCTTTCTGCCGCCTTTGCGCTGGTGGCCCTGGCCGGCCCGCTTCGAAGTGCCGAGATTGGTGGCGGGGCGCCTACGCCTCAGGTTCAGCAGAGCTTTCTGAACGCTTACCAGCGAGGCACCTTCCGGTTTGGCGTCAATCCGGTGCCTCCCAATGACATTAGGTCCTTTGGTGGGACGGGCTTTCTGCAGGAGTTCATCGACTTGGCCCGGCCAACGCAGCGGGCGGCGCTGGTCTATGGCATTCCGGTGCTGGTGGATGGAGTGCCGGTCCAGACGTTCCAGCTGACCACTGGGATGTACGCCTACTATTCCAGTTCGGCGGTTGGCGTCGCCGCCGCCGGCTTTCCCTTGGAGGACACGCAGACTTTTTCGAGCGGCACCACTGCCAATGCTGGGGAGTGGCAGACATTTCAAAGGACCACGGCTTTGTTTGTCTGGTCCACTACGCCCGATCCGCTGACGGCAGGCCTGAACTTCATGGTGCGGGACCCGTTCTATAGCCGATGGGTATTGCTGGGCTCACTCAGTGGCCTGGGCGCTCCGACGTCGGCGGAGACGGCCGTCACTTCGGCGCGGGGTGGTGTGGCGACAGCGCAGCGGTTCCAGAATGGCGTTGCTTATTACTACACGACGGGGAGCCTGACCGGCCGGTTGCTGGCCGTCACCGCCCCCATCTTCGCCCTGTATCGCGAAAATGGGGCGGAAGCGGGTCTCCTGGGGCTTCCTTTGTCGGACGAGCTGGTTCTCCCGGATGGCCGCCGCCAGCAGCGATTTGAGGGAGGCACGGTTGTTTACCGGGTGGGCGAAACGCCGACCGTTCTTCCGGCCGTGACGCAGGTGACCATCCTTGGCCCGAACCCGGTGCGGCTGGCCCCCGGGCAGAAGGTGACCGTCCGGGCTGAACTGGTGACCGCTCTCTTGCAATTCGTCACCGACCGCGCCGTGACGTTTACGGTATCCAACGGCCGCGTGGCTACCGTTCGCGGCGACGGCCTGAGTGCTGAGGTGACTGCGGTGGGTCCAGGCGTGGCGACCCTGACGGCCACTAGTGAAGGCGTCGCTTCGGCCGCCGTACCCATTCAAGTCTCCTCTGTGTGCTGCGCCCTGGGCGAGGGGGCCGGCAGTGCAGTCTCGGAAGCGATGCAGGCGGCCATCACGCGAAACCGGCTGACCGTGCGGACCCCCCTGGCCGCTCCGGCGCGGCGTGTGGGCGGTGGTTGGCTCCAGGAGGCCTTGTCGGCCAACGGAACCATCCGGTACCTGCTGACCAAGGCCGATTCGAGCGCCAATGCTTTCGTGATGACGGGACTCCTGCTGCCGGTGTGGGAACAGACCGGTGGTGCCGCCGGCAGCCTGGGCTACCCCGCCTCCGATCTTTCGGTTGCGGGCCGCCAGATGTTTGAGCGCGGCGCGCTGGCTGGCAACCCGGCGCAATTGGTGACGGGATCGATTCTTTCCCGCTGGGCGCAGCTGGACTTCGAGACCGGCCTGGTGGGTGACCCGACCAGTGCCGCCAGTTCCTTTCTGACCTTCAACGCCACGGCGGGCCGGGCGCAGTTCTTCAAAACCGGACTGATTGTCGAGACGGTCCGCGCCAGCGTGGTAACCGGCCGAATCCTGGCGCTCTATGCCCAGTTGGGCGGGCCCAACGGACGCCTGGGTGCGCCCCTGGGTGATGAGTTCCAGGATGGGGGCCGGCGGCGGCAGAATTTTGAGGGGGGCGCGCTTTCCTACACCAGCGCCGAGGCCGACGTGAGGCTGGACGAAACGGCCCGGCGGCCGCAGATCACCGCCACACCCGCCGTCGTGGCACCCGGCAACCGGGTGCAATTGGCCTTGGGAGGATTCGCCGACGGTGCGCAAGTGCGCGTCAGCTTCCCTGGTTCCACCCAACTGCCCTTTCTGGCTACTTTGCCCACAGGCGCTTATGCCTGGGAGGTGATGATCCCGGCGGGTGCCCGGGCTGAAACGATTGCTCTGCAAGCCACGGATACGGTAAGGGCTGGCGTGCAGGCGACCGGCTCCTATTCGGTGCGCGCGGCCACCGATCAGCGCTTGTCCAAAGTTCAAGGCGACTCTCAATCTGGCGCGCCCGGTGCCCTGTTGCCGCAATTGCTGCGGGTGCTGGTCACCGATTCGGCCGGAATACCGCTGGCGGGACAGTCTATCCGTTGGGAGGCGTCACCCGGGGCTCAGATCGTCAACGCCGCCCCCACAACCGACCAACAAGGTCAAGCCGTGGCCGGGCTGCGCCTACAGCGTTCCGAGGGGGTGGCCTTGGCCACCGCTGCCATTGGGACCCAGGTGGTCACCTTCAGCGCCCGCTCAGCCGCCCGCAGTCTGGCTAACTTTACCCGCTACACGCAAGCCGATGGTGGAGCCTTGGTGGCTGTACTCGCCAGCGTCTTGCGATTCCGCCAGCAGGCCGGCGCGTGGGGCACTCCCCAGGGTCTGGCTGATGTGGCGACTCTGAATGGCTTTCTGAAGGCCTTCTGCACCAATGACGTCAACGGAGCTCCGGTCTGTGATGGCTATCTGCCCGCAGGCAGCAGTACCTTTGCCAATTTGGCGCGGCTGGCGGCCTTTACCGGTGGAAATCTG
>JBIKMK010000581.1:0-3415 GCA_044359315.1 Bryobacteraceae bacterium
TCAGGTTGCCGTGGCTCTGCATCTGGGCGTAGCCGTAGCCAAAGAAGAGGCCCGCTTTGTCCTTGGCGAAGACATGCGCGACACCCCAGGTGTCCCACAAAATCTCGACGCCCCGCTTGGGCGCGGCCGAGGCGGCAAGGGCACAGGAAAGCAGCAGGAGAAGGGCGCGGCGCATGATTTCAACTAGTATGCTCCATCCGGCTGGCTCCAGCTGCGTTTCGCCGGGTCCCGCGACGTCGCGCTGGAGGAACCGGGAGCCTTATACTGGCTTCGTGCGCAAAATTATCCTGTTTCTGCCCCTCACGTTACTCGCTGCTGACTTGAAGCAATCTCTGACCTTCCGCGCCACGTTTGATGGCGGCACGGACGCCCAGGTGGCCAAGGGAGATAAGTCGATCTATTTCGCGCCGGACTACAAGGTTCAGGCCAGCGCGGTGAAGGGCCTTGGTACGGCTCCGGTGGAGCTGGCTAAGGGCCAAGGGCGCAAGGGCGATGCGCTGCGCTTTACCGCGAAGAACACCGCCGCCGTTTTCTACAAGGCCGATGGCAATGTCGCCTTTGATGGCAAAGGCTGGACGGGTACGGTCTCTTTCTGGCTGAACCTGAACCCCGACGAAGACCTGGCCCCTGGCTACTGCGACCCGATCCAGGTGACCGACAAGGCCTACAACGATTCCGCGATTTGGGTGGACTTCACCAAAGACGACAAGCCCCGCAACTTCCGCCTGGGCGTCTTTGGCGGGCTGAAGACCTGGAACCCCAAGAACCTGGAACCGGACACCAACCCGGCCTTCAACGGTCGTCTGGTGTGGGTGAAGAAGCCGCCGTTCGCCCGCGGCCAGTGGACCCACGTGGCCGTCACTCACGCCGCGCTGGGAGGCGGCAAGGGCAGCGCCAAGCTGTATCTCAACGGCAAGCTGCAAGGCACGACGCCCGCGATCGCGGAGGGGTTCGCCTGGGACCGCGCGCTGGGTGCCATCCGGTTGGGACTGAACTACACGGGGCTGATGGACGACATCGCGGTGTTCAACCGGGAACTGACCGAGAAGGAAGTCGCGCAGATCGCGGCGGGCAAGTTTTAGGGAAGAAGTCGCCATGATCGACCGCCGAACACTTCTTGCGACATCGCTGGCGACATTAGGTGCCCGGGCGGCGCAGAGGCAGAAGAAGACGCCCGTGCTGATGCTCCGTTCCGGCTGGCAGTCGGTGAACATCGGAGATATCGCCCACACCCCCGGCGTGCTGGCGCTGATCGAGAAGCACATTCCGCAGGCCGAAGTGATTCTTTGGCCGGGTGAGATTGAGCGCGGCACCGAACCAATGCTGCAGCGCCGGTTCCCGAGACTGAAGATTATCCGGGGCAACGTGGGGCCGGATGGAAAACCGGATACGCCGGAGTTGACGGCAGCCTTTCAGAGCGCCGATTTCCTGCTGCATGGCAGTGGCCCGTCGATCGTGGCGGCGAATCAGTTTCGCGCTTGGCGTGCCGCCACCGGCAAGCCGTATGGCTTCTTTGGTGTCACCATCACCACCAGTTCTGAGGCCGCCAGTTCCGGCATGGATGCCGCTCTCAAGACTTTGATTGACGGCTCCAAATTTCTGTTCACGCGCGAAACCAAGTCGCTCAGCAACGTCCAGCAGGCCGGCGTCAAAGTGCCGCAACTGAAGTTTGTGCCCGATGGCACGTTCAGTTTCGACATCACCGATGACGCCGTGGCGTCGCGATTTATGAGCGAGCAGAAGTTGAAAGCGCCGTTTATTGCCGTGATCCCGCGGTTGCGCTACACGCCGTATCACAAGTTCCGCAAGGCCACCACCAGTCCGGAAGAGTCCGCGAGGCGCGATGCGGTGAACGAAAAGCATGGCGAGACGGACCATGCCAAGCTGCGCCAGATGATCACGGCGTGGGTGCGACAGACCGGCGGTCAGGCGCTGCTGTGTCCGGAGATGACCTACGAACTGGACATCATCGACCCGCTGCTGTTTGGCCCACTCCCGGCCGACGTCAAGCCTCATGTCGTGCGTCGCAAGACCTATTGGCTGCCTGATGAAGCCGCGTCGATCTACCGGCAGGCGGCGGCGGTCGTCAGCTTTGAGTGCCACTCGCCGATCATCGCCGCGGCGCAGGGCACGCCTTGCATCTACGTGCACCAGCCCGAGGACGGCATCAAGGGGCAGATGTGGAAGGACGTGGGCCTGGGCGACTGGTTCTTTGAAGTGGACACGACCTCCGGCGACGAACTGGCGCGGACCGTTCTGGGCATGCATGCCAATCCGGCGGCGGCCCGGCGGAAGGTAGTAGACGCCGTTGCGGTGGCGCAGAGGTTGCAGGCAGAGGGGATGGCGGCGGTTCTGGGTGCCTTGAGCGCGTAGCCGCGTTTCCGCCAGCTGGCCAGCCTCCCCTATCGCAGTGCTGAAGTGGCTCCCGCTTTGGCGCGCTGGTCCAGTTCCTTTAGCGTGAACCGCACGTTGACGACGTACGGTGGCTCATCGGGAGTCCAGTGGCCGTAGGTGGTGACGACGAAGGTGCCGTCCGGTAGCAGGTCCACGCCGGGGTAGGCGCAATCGCTGCGGAAGTGATTTTTCATCAGGCGCACCCGGTACTGCCCTTCCCTGCCCTTCGCCAGATCGTCATAGCGGCCCACCCAACCCACCCAATCGCCCTTGGTGGCGCTTTCGTGGGTGGTGTCGCGGAAGCTGATGAAGAGGCGGCCATCGGCGGCATAGCGGGCCACGTGACGGTCCCCGGTGAGAGCGCCGGGCAGTTCTCGCGGCTCGCTCCAGCGTTGGCCTTCGTCGTCGCTGAACGAGACGAACGAGTTGAACTTGCGGCTGTTTTCGCGCAGCAGCATGGCCAGTTGCTTGCCGTTGGGCGAGCGCACCAGGCCGGGCTCACAGAGATGGGCCTGGGGATGCTGCGCGATCACTTCCGGCGCGCTCCAGTTGAGACCGCCGTCGCCCGAGAGCGTCTTGTAGACCTTGAACACCGGCACGTGGGGCCCCGTTGTTGGCACCGCCGGAGGAGCGAAATACCGGCCGTCATCATGGAAGACGGCCAGGTACCGGCCATCCTTCAGCCTCTTCACATCGCCCATGGCCACGATGCCGCCAAAGTTGCCGATGGGGGCCAGGCGGGTCCAGGTGGCGCCATCATCTTCGGAGTAGGCCATCCGCACGGGGTAGAGCCCGGAGAACAGGATCAGCCGCTTGCGCCCTTCGCGGTCCACCGTGCGGTGAATGGTGGGGGTCTCCAGCGACGTGGCCCAGTTCTCCGGCACCGGCAGGCGCGGCGACCAGGTGAGGCCGCCATCGGTTGACCGCTTCATCTGGATGGCACCCTTGCCGTGGCCTTTGGGGTAGACGCAGAGCATCGTCTTGTTGTCTTCCAGCAGCACCGTCGTGGGGTGGCCCAGAT
>JBIKMK010000582.1:0-3407 GCA_044359315.1 Bryobacteraceae bacterium
CTTCGCTTGATCCACCGATGCCTTCAACTGCTGCAGGCGCGCCCGGGCAATGCGGAGTGATTGATCCAACTCCGGGGTGTCCAACTCCACCAGAATCTGGTCTTTCTTCACCGCGTCACCAATATCGACTTTCACCGAACGCAGATAGCCTTCCGCGCGAGCATAGATCGGTGTTTCGAGCAGTGCCGCGACGGTTCCAGGCAGTACAATCTCTTTCGTCGGCGGAGCCACCAGGGCCTTGGCGACGGTCACCGTCGGCACTTCTGAGGCATCGTCCGAGGCTTCCTTGGTGATGGCCGCCACGCGCTCCCGCCGGGGCCAGAGGCCGCTGAACAACAGTCCGGCGAAGACGATGGCAATCAGGGTAACCAGTGCCAGCAGCTTGCCCGAAAACAAGGGCGGACGGACTTCGGACTTCTTTTCATTCACGCTTACGTTCTCACTCACGGTTGCGGCTCCAATGTAACTTGCTCCGGCACGACATCAGTCCAACGCGGGGGCTGCCGCCGCAACAGGCGGTAGACCACCGGTACTAAAAACAGCGTGGCCACGGTGGCGAACAGCAGTCCGCCGATCACGGCACGGCCCAGTGGCGCATTCTGCTCGCCACCTTCACCCACGCCCAGCGACATCGGCAGCATGCCGATCATCATCGCCAGCGCGGTCATGATCACGGGGCGCAAGCGGGTAACTCCAGCTTCCAGCGCCGCCTGCCGTTGGTCGGCGACAAACTGGCGGCGGTCATTGGCAAAGGTGACCAGCAAAATCGAGTTCGCGGTCGCGACACCGATAGACATAATGGCGCCCATCAGGCTGGGCACGCTGAAGGTCGTCTGCGTCGCAAACAGGATCCAGACAATTCCAGCCAACGCTGCGGGCAGCGCCATCAGAATGATGAACGGGTCCAGCCAGCTTTGGAAGTTCACCACCATCAGCAGGTAGACCAGCAGGATCGAAAAGATCATACCCAAACCCAGTCGCGTAAAGGAGGCATCCATGGTGGCCACCTGTCCGCGCATCTCAATGGTGACGCCTTTGGGCGCCTTGGCCTGGATGTCGGCAATGATCGCGCGGGCGTCGCGGGCTACGCCGCCCAGGTCTCGCCCCTCAACGCCCGCATAGACGTCATAGACCGGCTGCACGTTGTAGTGGCTGACCACGGCCATTGATGTACCCCGCTCCAGCGTGGCCATGCTTTGCAGCAATTGCGTTGTGCTGCCGTTGGAGGAAGTCACTGGTGTCGACGTTAAGTCATCCAGCGAATCCATGCGGATGGGCGGCGTTTGGGCGTTCACCTGATAGCTGACACCGTTGCGCGGGTCCAGCCAATAGTTGGGTGCGGTCTGCGTGCTGGAGCTGAGCGAGATCAGTAGGGAACTGGCCACTTCGCGCTGGGTGACGCCCATCTGATCGGCCAACGTGCGGTCGACATTCACGCGCACTTCCGGCACATCCACCACTTGGTGAAGGTGCACGTCGGCCGCACCCGGCACGGCATCGAGACGCTTCTCGATCTGCTTGGCGATCTGGTAGGCGGCCTTCTCGTTGCGCGAAGAGACTTGAATGTCGATGGGCGCGGGCAGGCCGAAGTTCAGGATCTGGCTGGTCATGTCGGCGGCCTGGAAGTAGACCGTCAACTCCGGGAACTCCTTGCGTAACTCCCGCCGCAGCCGGCGCACATAGTTCTCGGTGGGGCCGTGCTTTTCGCGGTTCAGCGACACCAGAATTTCGCCATCGGACTTGCTGATGATGCCGGCATCGGAATAGGCCAAATTGATGCCCACCGGCGGCAGGCCGATGTTGTCGATGATGGTGTCGAGCTCGTCCTTGGGCACCACCTCGCGGATCTTCTTTTCGACGAGGGCGAAGTAGCGCTCCGTCTCTTCAATGCGTGTCCCCGCCGGAGCACGGACGTGGACGCGGAACTGGCCGCCATCAATGCGAGGGAAGAAATCTTCGCCCACCAAAGGCACCAGGAATCCGGTACCCGCCACCAACACAGTGAAGGCCAAGATCACGGCCGCCGGATGGTAGAGGCACCAGTTGAGCATCTTCTGATAAGTGCAGCGCACGCGGTAGAAACCACGGTTGAACAGCTTATGCAGCCGCCACATCGGGTTCCGGCTGGTGGTGGGGCCGTACTCGTCTTCCTGGTAGAGCTTCAGGTCGCGCCCCAACAAGAAGTTGGCCATGGTGGGCACGATAGTGCGGGACAGCAGGTAGGACGCCATCATCGCAAACACCACCGCCAGCGCCAGCGGCGTAAACAGGTACTTGGCGGTGCCGGTCAGGAAGACCACCGGCACAAAGACGATGCAGATGGACAGCGTCGAAACAAACGTGGGGACGGCGATCTGCTGCGCGCCATCGAGAATCGCCCGCCACAGTTGCTTGCCTTCGTGCAGGTTGCGGTGAATGTTCTCGATCTCCACCGTCGCGTCGTCCACCAGAATGCCGACGGCCAGCGCCAGGCCGCCCAGTGTCATCACATTGATGGTCATGCCCATCAGGTAGAGGATCGAAAGCGACGTCAGGATCGACAGCGGAATCGAGATGCAGACAATCACGGTCGATCGCCAGCTGCCCAGGAACAACAGAATCATCAGCGCGGTTAAGGCGGCGGCGATCAGGCCTTCATGCAGCACGTTGTCGATGGCCGCGCGGACGAACAGTGACTGGTCGAACAGGCGTTTGATCTTCAGCTCGGGCGGCAGTGTCGTCTGGATCTTGGTGATCTGCTGCTGAACGCGGTTGATGATGTCGAGCGTGGATTCGCTGCCGTTCTTCAGCACCGTCAGCAGTGCTCCGCGCACGCCATCCTGGCGCACGATGTTCTGTTGCACCGCGTAGCCGTCGCGCACGTTGGCGACGTCTCGGATGTAGACCATCTGGCCATTCACCACCTTCACCGGCAGGTTGTTCAGCTCCGCCACCGTTTCCGGGCTGGCGTTCAGTTTGACGTTGAACTCGGTGGGGCCCGCTTTGATGGTGCCGGCCGGGATGATTAGGTTCTGGGAGTTGATGGCATTGGAGACATCAATGGCGGACAGGCGCCGGGCGAACATCGCCTTGGGGTCCAGGTCCACCATCACGGTGCGGCTGCGGCCGCCATAAGGCAAGGGAATCGAGGCTCCCTGGACAGTGGCCAAGCCGGTACGGAGAAAGTTTTGGCCCAAGTCGAAAATCTGCTGCTCGCTGAGTGTGTTCGAGCCCAACGCCAGTTGCAGAATGGGCACGGTGGCGGCGTTGTAGCGCAGGACAAATGGTGGCGTTATGCCCGGTGGCAGAATGCGAGTAATGGAAGCGGCAATCGCCGTAATCTGGGCGATTGCCAGGTCGATCTTCACGGTGGGGTGGAAGTAGACGCGGATGATGCCGTAGCCCGGTAACGACTCGCTTTCGATGCG
>JBIKMK010000761.1:0-2519 GCA_044359315.1 Bryobacteraceae bacterium
CTTAGTTCCCGGCGGCCGCACCGACACGATCGGGGATGAAGGAGCAATCACCAATGAATTGCCTCAAGTGGAACCGGCCTGCTCAGTTGCTGGCCATCGCTATACTCACCGGCGCCATCGCCGCGGCCCAAGGCGGTCGCGGGGGCGGTGGAGCACCGGGCAACGTCGCCTCACTGCGGACGGCGCTACGCCCGCAGCCGACAGATTTGGCCAAGTACGTGCGCGACCAGACGGCCTTGATCGCGCTGGGCAAGGCCCTGTTCTGGGATTCGCAAGTAGGTAGCGACGGCCAGACGGCCTGCGCCACCTGCCATTTCCACGCCGGTGCCGACCACCGGCTTCAGAACCAGTTGGCCAGCCCGTCCGGGGTGACGACAGCTCTAACGGGTAACCGAACGCTTACGTCAAATGACTTCCCGTTCCGGCAATTGGCGAATCCCAACAACAACAACTCGGCGGTGATTCGCGACACGCGCATCGTGGCGGGCTCCGCCGGGGTGGTCCACCGAACGTTCTTTGATGTCAACGCCGGCCTGCATACTGACCACGGAGCAACGGTGAGTTCACCGGCGCCTACCAGCTTGGGCGGCCTCGAACTCCGGCAGGTGACCGGCCGCAACTCGCCTTCGGTGATCAATGCGGTGTTCAACGTCCGCAACTTCTGGGACGGCCGGGCCAGCCAGATCTTTTCAGGCAGCACACCGTTCGGCGATTCTGACACCGGCCTGAACGTGCTCGTGAGCGGCGCCAGCGGCCTGCAACCGGAACGTGTCCGGATGGACAACGCTAGCTTGGCATCACAAGCGGTGGGCCCCGCACTCGATGCCAAAGAAATGTCCTACAACGGGCGCAATTGGCCAAAGCTGGGCAAGAAGATGCTGGCACTGGCACCGTTGGGGCGGCAGAAAGTAGCGGCTGACGATAGCGTCCTGGGCACGATGGCTAACCCCGACGGGCCCGGCCTCCGCAGCGAGTTCAGCTACGCCCAGCTCATCCAGAATGCGTTCCAGCCGGAGTATTGGGGCGGCGCGCAAGTGGTCGACAGCAAGGGCACCCTGCTAAAAGAGGTCGCGGCACCCGGCAGCTCGGATGAGTTTACGCAAGCCGAGTACAACTTCTCGCTCTATTTCGGGCTCGCGATCCAGGCCTATGAATCGACCCTGATTTCCGACCAGACCCGGCTTGATCAGTTCCTGGAAGGCAACACGCAAGCGTTGAGCCCGCTGGAGCAACAAGGGCTGGCCGAATTCCGGGGCGGGGGGTCGCAATGTACGGTCTGCCATGCCGGGCCGGAACTGACCACGGCATCTTACACGCGGGCCGCGACCCGCAACGTCAACCCGGGCGATCCGAACGACCTGGGCTTCTTCCGCATCGGGGTCAGCCCGATCAATGAGGACTTGGGGCTGGGCGGGCAGGATGGATTCAATGCGCCCCTGCTGCTCCCGAACCGTGCCGGGGCGGCTGACGGCACCTTTAAGACTCCCGGCTTGCGCAACGTGGAACTGACGGGCCCCTATTTCCACAACGGTGGGCAGGCCACGCTGGAACAGGTGATGGACTTCTACAGCCGTCAGGGCGACTTCGGGGGAGCCAACCTAGGCCCCGGCATTGGTGCCATCCGCCTGAATGCTGCGGAGCGGACGCAGGTGGTGGCCTTCTTAAAGGCGCTCACCGACGACCGGGTGAAGTACGAGCAGGCTCCGTTTGACCACCCCGCACTCTGTATCCCGGTGGGTCACGTCGAAACGGAACCGGGTGTTCCCGCCCTGGATGACTCTTCTCCCGTCACCAGCATGAGCGCGCTGGACCGCTGGGCGCTAATTCCCGCCTCCGGTAAAGGTGGCAACGCGGTGCCCCTACAGACGTTTGACGAGTTGCTGCGCGGAATCGGCAACGATGGCACCCGGGCCCATACGTTGACTGAATCCTGCCAGCCTTGAACGGCATCTGCCCAAATGTCCCCTTCCGGCTCTCGCGGACTTCTCCCCGTCCGTGGGAGCCTTTATTTTGAGCACGGCACCATGGAGCATGTCAGGCGCGTTACTATCTGAAGACCATGACGGCTACACCGACCGAAACCGAAGTTAAGGTTCGAGTCCACTCCGCCAAGTATGCGGGCGCCCTTCTGACTAACAAGGGTTTCGCCATCCGCACGCCCCGGCACTTTGAGGCGAATCTGATTCTCGATAGCCCGGAAAACCACCTGCGGTCGCAAGGGGAGATCCTGCGGCTGCGCCAAGCCAACAATCAGGTAATTCTTACCTACAAGGGCCCCGCGACGGTGGACCGCCACAAGAGCCGCGTGGAAGTGGAAGTCGGCGTGGAGAGCCTTCCGGCCGCGCTGTTTATCTTTGAGCGGCTGGGTTACCGGGCCCGCTTCCGCTACGAGAAGTACCGCACCGAGTACACGCGTCTGGGAGACCCCGGCGTTGTGGTGCTTGATGAAACGCCTATTGGCGACTACATCGAGATTGAAGGCCCCGCCTCCTGGATTGATTCCACCGCTCGCAAACTGG
>JBIKMK010000135.1:0-8628 GCA_044359315.1 Bryobacteraceae bacterium
TTTCACCACCGGATCATCCGCGCCCAGCTCCGCTGACAGGAAGCGGAGGTTCTCCTCGATCACCGCGGCTTCCAGTTCCGGGTACACCGGGGCGGTGGAGAACAGGCTGGATTCGAGCGATGGCCGGGAGCTGTCGGTGTATTCCGGCAGCCGCTCGCCATTGGGTTTGGCGTTTTCCACGGCCAGGCGCTCCAGCGTGCGGGCCACCCAGAGTAGTTCACTGCCGCCAGTGGCGATCATCTCGTAGCCGTAGTAGCGCGGGAAGTGGGGGCGGATGTCGCGATAGGCCGCCGCAAGATTGCCCCAGGCGGAGCCGTACTTCTGGTTCTTGGCCGGGTCTGACAGCACCTTGTCCCGCAACGTCGCCTCATCCTGCCGCTTCTTATCCATCAGTGCTGCGTCACGCAGTCCGCCGTAGAAGCCAAGGCTCGCCTTCTGGCTATTCTGAGCGCCAAAGTAGAGGTCGTTGATCTGCCGCCGCTGTTCCGTGCCCCGCCGGCCATAGCTTTCCAGCGCCGCAATCAGCGTCTCCAGCCGCTTCAGCGTCAGCGGCATGCTGATGTCGCGCATGAACTCCAGTTGGGCCACAGTGGCCAGACGTTGCGTGGTGCCGGGATTGCCGGCGACAAAGGTCAGCTCTCCTTCGCGGACGCCCAGCTTGCTCCAGGGCAGAAAGTTGGGCGTCGCCACCGGTTTGCCATTCTCCCAGACCCGGAAAAAAGTGATGTCCAGGTCGAAGCGCGGGTAGGTGAAGTTGTCCGGATCGCCCCCAAAGAACGCGATGGCGAACTCCGGCGCGAATACCAGGCGGACGTCGGTGTACTTTTTGTACTGGTAGAGGTCGTAGCGCCCGCCGGAATAAAGTGACACCACTTCGCACCGGTTACCGGTCTCAGTGCCGCAGGATTTCTCGATCGCGGCGATGTTGGCCTTGCGCTTGCGGTTGGCCTCCGCCGGCGTGTCCGCCTGGGCAATGCCTTGGAGTACCTGCGGCGTCACCTCGGTCAGCTTCAGCAGGAGGTTCAGCTCCAGATCGGGGCAGGCCTTCTCTTCTTCCAGGCTCTTGGCGCTAAACCCCTCTTTCAGATAGTCATGCTCTTTTGAGCTGATCTTCTGGATGCAGTCGGCCGCAACATGGTGGTTGGTGAACACGAGGCCCGTGGCCGAAACGAAGGAACCGGACCCGCCGCTGTTGAACCTAACCGATGAAGACTGAAGGCGGGCGAGAAACTGCGGGGTCACGTCAAAGCCGTACTTCTTTTTGACCAACTCGGCCGGGAACTGATTGAAAAGCCACAGGCCTTCGTCAGCAGAAGCGTTCTGAATGACGGCGGCGATCCCCGCGACGGCGATAAAAAGGCGAAAATGACGAAACCGCATGAAATTCCTTAAGTCATTGATATACAGGGGCTTAGCGATCGACGCTCCGGTTGTGACATTTTCATTATTGCATTTCATGTGCCATACTGATTTCAGAACTATCCATGAGTGTCAGGCAGTTGGGTGAGGCGATCACCCGGTACCACAAAATTCTCGAGTCCGATGCCTATCGTGATCTGGGCTGGGCCGAGGCTCTGCACGAGAAGATGCAGTCGCTGCGCCTGACGTCTTCCGGCCGTCCGATTTCGCCCTTCCTCCGCCCACATTTCCTCACTCGCAAACAGTACGAGCATCTGGTCACCGCCTCGGAGGCGCTGCACGCCGCCATCGATCGCGTGAAGCGGATGACGCTGGCCGATCCGGTGCTACAGACGCGCATGGGCCTGCTGCCGGCAGAGAAGATGCTGGCACAGATCGACCCTGGTTACTCGTTTTTGGCCGTCACGTCGCTGCTGGGCACCCATATCCAGAATGGTTCGATCCAGGTAACGGAGTATAACGCCGAAAGTCCCTCCGGTGTCGCCTACGGGGAGTTGTTGAGTGATGCGCTCTACGATGCGGCTCCAGTGAAGGAGTTCCGCAAGAAGAACCCACTGGCGAAAATCGGCGGTTCGAAGTACTTTTTGCAGGCCCTGCTGAAGTCCTTCAAGGAGTTTGGCGGCAAGAAGCAGCCCAACATCGCGATCGTTGAGTTCAAGCAGCCGTTCCAAACAGCTGAGTCGGCTGAATTTGCGCTGATGGCGGAACAGTTCCGGCGTCTGGGGTATGCCACTGAGATCGTCACGCCGGACCAGATGGAGTACCGCAACGGCGTGCTGCGCCGCGGCGACTTTGCCATTGACCTGGTGTACCGGCGGGTGGCGTTGCAGGAGTTCTTGATCCGGTACGATCTCTCACACCCCCTGGTGCGTGCCTATCGCGAAGGTAAGGTTTGTGTCGTGAACAGCTTCCGCACCGAACTGGCGCGGAAGAAGGCGATTTTTGATCTACTGACCGACGACGCCGTCACCGCCAACTTCCCGGCGGCCGAGCGCAAGGTGATCCGCGAGTATTTGCCCTGGACGCGCGTCGTCAACAACTCCAAGACCACGCACGGCAACGACACGGTGGATCTGCCGGCCTTTATCCTGAAGAACCGCGAGAAGCTGATTCTTAAGCCGAACGACGAGAACACCGATTCCCCCAGCGTTCGTGGTTGGGAAACCGACGACACCGGTTGGGAAAAGGCGCTGAAGGCGGCCACCCGCACCCCCTACGTCGTCCAGGAGCGCGTGGCGGAAACGCCATCAACCTTCCCGGTCTACAACTGGGGCTCACTGGATTACCGCGAGATGAACGTGGACGTGCAGCCGCACTTCTTCCTCGGCAAGGTCCACGGCTGCTCCACGCACCTGAGCTCCGCCACGGGCTTTTCGTCCACCGCCGGATTGGCGGCGACGTTCATCCTCGACACCAAGTAGCTCTGGTTTCCCCTAAAGGCGGGTGACACCAGGGATGCTGGGGAAGTAGAAGTACTCCCCGCCACGGACCGTGGTGAGGGCTTTGGTCAGGATCGGGTCCACGCCGGCGTCTTGCCGGGGGTGATGCGGATTTGACGCCCACACCTTAAACAGAAGCTCGAACTGAGCATCGAGAAAGGCTTGGAAGCTCAGGAACAGCAGGCCTTTTTCGGCGCCGTCCTGATAAGCCACCCCTTGCCGGAAGATACGGCTGTTCGGTTCCAGGCCATCCCGGGGGTTCATCTTGGAGATGTGGGACCCGATGGCCCAATGCTGCCCCCGCGGATCCGAGGCGCGGGTGAAATCGTCCTCGTGCGCCGTCCCCGGCACCAGTGGGCTGCCATCGCGATTTCTTCCCACCAGGCAGTGCGGGTTGGCCAGCTTGTTGAACTCGACCATATTCTGCTCAATCCGGATATAGGCCAGGTGGGACCCGAAACAATCCTCCCGATTGGGGCACACCGGGTCACGGAAAAGGATCACCGAGAGCGGCACGGCCGGGTTGAAGTTCGAGATCGGCGGGCCTTGCGGTGGATTCAGGTCATCGGCAAAGAAAGCGGGCTGGCTGACGCCGTCCACAAACCCGGAATGCTCGGCTGGCCGGTTAGTGGGGTGAGGCACGTGGACGCGCTTCTCCAGGGCGATGGCCTGGAAGGCGCCCGAGTTGCTCAGGGCCGTTCCGAGGTCATTGAGATCTTGTTCCGTTCCGGCCTCCGCCACAACGATGGCGTCAAAGCGATCGCCGGCCCAGTGGCCGCGCCAACCCTGGGCCGGTCCGCTCAGCGGGCCCGCCGAACGCTTGCGGAACCCTTCTTGAAAAGGCTTGGCCATCCGGGGGCCACCCAGTTTGGCCAGCCCGGCCGATGAGAACCCAACAAAGGCGGCGGTATCGGTGGGCTGACCGGCGGTCCGCGGTGACCGCAGGTCCACCACGCTCTTGAGGGGCAGGCCCGCCAGCGCACCACGCACCCGAGACAGATCCGGGCCGAAGCGCAACAGAAAATGCCAGACCTCCGGCCGCCGGTGTTTCACCAGTACGAGACCCTGCGTTTGAGACAGCCATCCGGCGCCGTTCGCTTCGTCGGCGGGGGATAGGGGGCGGGGGAGAGAAAAAAAGTCAATCGGCATGGCGGTGCTGCTCGACCTGGTTCTCTACAGGTTGACGTGGATCCAGCTGGGATCGAAGGCGTCGGTGACGGACCCGCAGGCGGTGGGCCAGGAGGCTTCGATGTAATCATCGGCCGCCATGTCCGAGGGTGACCCGGCCGCGAAGGCGTTCCGGAGCAGCGTCTCTTGCGGAGGCGTCAACGACGGGAACCACTTGGTTAGCGAGACGTTGCCCAGCGCGAAGTTCTTCCGCGTATAGCTGTCCACCGCCATCGCTCCCACCGCTTCCATAAAGCCCGGATCATTGCGGTGCTGTGCCGCCTCCGGGCCAAGCCCGGCCCAATAGTTGATGAGGTCCCGGTGGTGCGGCGTCAGGGAGCGCGCTTCGCAGGCCACGCGGTTGACCTCGGATAACTCATAGGCGCACAGGATCAGGCCATGGCCGCGGAGAAACTGGTCGATGTTGTTCAACGCCGTCCGGTCCGGCTGCAATTGCAGGTTGACGCTTTTGGCGTCCGCGGTGTTGGAAAGCTTCAGCGAAGCAATCAGCTCCGGCTGAGTTTGCTGGGCGGCCATCGTATCCAGCGTCTGGTTGAAGCCATCGGCATTTTCGCTCATCAGGGCGATCGTTCTCCAAAGTGCGCGCATGGGGGTGATCCTTTCCGGACTTAAGGGGTCTAGGCGCGGCCCGGCGGGCGGCGCCTGAGTTGATATTGCTGGGGTGGGCCCCAGAAGGCTTCAAATGAACTCCATTGCTGGCGGGCGGCGCTGGCCTGCCCGGCCGCTTGCATGGCGGCGGCGGCGCGCGCGTGGCAGAGCACCCACAGGGCGGGTGAATCAAACCGGATGCCCACGGCGCGGCTGCCGGCGGCGCGCAGAAACTTCCCGGCCGCCTCGGCCGGCCGGCCCAGGTCCATCAGAATCTCGCCCCAGGCCCATGCGTTGGCGATGTCGGGCCAGTAGCCATCCGCTGTTTCGATGGCGGCCAAGGCGGATAGCGCGTCGCCTTCCAGGGACAGCTGGACGGCGCGGGCGAAGTGACCGAAACTGCGGCTGCGGGAACTGCCGTAACGGCCTTCATACTGCGCCATCCGGCGGGACGCTTCTCGCGCCGCCGCCCGGTCTCCGGCCAGCCAGGCCAACTCAGACGCATGGCGGAGGGCTTCCAGGTTGATCGGCTCCGGAGCGAGGCGCGCCAAGCTGGCGGCCAGTGGCGTGGCCGTGGCATAGTCGCCCTGAAGCAGAGCCACTTGCGCCAGCCAGTACTGGTAGCGCGTGACTCCATTCTCATCGCCAGCGGCTTGCCGCAACGGCAGGTCCCGCTGCAATTGGTCACGCGCGCTGGCCATCCGGCCCCCCAGCACCTTGGCCTTCACCGCCTGGTCCCGCGCTTGGGCGGTGATGCCGTAGCGCTCCGACATGGGCTCCAGAATGCTCAGCGCCGCGTCGATCCGCAGCTGATACAGGTGCAGATAGGCATGGCAGAAGTTCAGCATCGCCGAATCCGGCGCGGCGGCCAGGGCCCGGTCCAGCACCTGCTGCGCTTCGCCGGAGCGGCCATTTTCGAGCAGCGTCGAAGAATACAGATTCACGTTGAGGTGATTGTCAGGGTCAATCTGGATGGCCCTTTGCATCACCCTCAAGCACTGTTCCGGCTGGCCCAACACCATGAAGTTCTGCGCATAGGCGCGCAGCACGTTCGGGTCGTCCGGGAAGAACTGGGCAAGCATCGACAGCTCCTCGTGCGCGCCATGAAAGTCACCCCGGAGAAACAGATGCGTGAAGGCGATGTGATGCCGGTGACGGCTGTTCAAGTGGTCCCGGAGACCGTGGGCCTTCAAGGCCGGAGCCAGCGCCAGGTCCGGACGCCGGAACGCGATCTGCAGGTGAGCTTCGTGGATGTAAGCCAGCGCGAAATCCGGGTCCAGGCGCGTGGCCTCCCGCAGTTTGGCAATCGCGCCCTGCCGTTCGCCGGCATAGAAGAGGTTCACGCCCAGGGCAAACGCCTCCAGCGCCGCCGGATTGAGGGTATCGGCTTGTTCCAGAGGCTCGCCCATCTGGGCCAGGTAGCCTTGTTCGCCCAATTCCTGGCGGAGGGCCATGGCCAGTTGACCGGCCCCGGCGGGAAGGTCGAAGGCCAGCACCGACGTTTCCCGCCACGTCAACACCACCCGCCCGGCCGCCAGGTCCACGGCCTGACAGGCGAGGCGGTAGCGTGTGCCCTCCGCGGTCACCTTACCCTGGACCAGCAACCGCGACTGGGTCCGTTCGGCCACGGCGCGGCTGGTTGGGCCTTGCAGCCGCTGCGCGCCGTTGCCGATCAACTGGACGGCCTCCGCCACCTGCTGGGGCGTCACCAGAGAAATGCGCCGAGAAGGGGCCAGTGCCGTCCGGAACAGAGTCTGCACGGACCGGCCCACTGCCGGTGAGGCGCCGGCGGTCTCGAAGTCCTCCACCAGCGTGCGGAGCTTTCCGCGCGGAGGGGCGTAGGGCACCGGCCAGGCCCAACGCGCGCCGGTGCCGGTGATTGCGCCCACCATGACGGCTCCCATCACCTGGCGGCGGTCCAGGCCATCGGCCGGGTCTGGTCTCCGCAGCAATTGGGCCACGGCGGCGGCGCTGGGCGGACGGTGGCTGGGGATGGGTTGGAGACACGCAAAAATCGCGCGGCCCCAGGCGTCGCCGCAATCACGGATCAGATCCGCCAGCGCGGGCGGGGTTCGCCGCTGCTCCTTCGCTTCCTCCCATTCGGCTTCCGGGTAGGGGTAACGCGCGGTACGCAGAAAGTAGAGCACGATGCCCAGCGCGAAGATGTCGGACGACACTGAAGCCGAGGAACCGGCCATCAATTCGGGTGCCAAGTAAGGTTTGGTGCCGCGGACCCCAGTGCCTTCCGGCGTTTCCGTGGCCAGCCGCCACGGAACTTCGCGGGCTAATCCGAAATCTGTGATCTTGGGCCGGAAAGTTCCATCCGGCTGTGGCGACAAGATAATGTTGGCGGCCTTGAAGTCGCCATGAATCACGCCGGCCTCGTGGGCGGCCTGAAGGCCGGCACACAGCGCCTCCGCCAGAGCTGTGGCCTCTGGTTCCGGTAAGCCCGCCCGCTCCGGAATCCAGGTGGCGAGAACCGGTCCATCGATCAATTCCATCGTGAAGAACGGTACACCCGCCGTTCCACCGTTCTCCGTATCGAACAGGTCATGGATGCGGCACACGTTAGGGTGGCTCACCGCCCGGCCCCGCAAGATTTCACTGCGGAATCGCTCTACCATGGCCTTCGAAGAGACGAACTCCGGCAATAGGGTTTTGATTGCCACCTTCCCCAGCAGCCGGTCCTGGGCTGAAAAGACTTCGCCCATCCCGCCGCGGCCTAAGGCTCGATCTATCTCAAACCGGTCAATCAGTACCTGGCCCGCCTCAAATGTTTGAGCGCCCGCGATCCATTCGGCCAGCGTCTCCGGATCCGGCAGAAGAAGCGAAGAGTGTTCCCGCGAAGGCGTGGATTCAAGCCCTGGCAGCAAGCGTTCCACCTCGCGCCGGGTGTCTGGCTCCAGGGCGGCCAACAGGCGTAGACGGCCCTCCGGGTCAGTGCCCGACAGTTCCTCCAAGGCGCCCTTCACGCGCTGCCATAACTCAGGTGTCATGTTGGGAGTTAGCCGCCGCGGAGTTCACTTTCTGCGGTAAGCCCAGTTCTGCCCGCAACCAGATCAGGGCATCGCGATGGTCTCTCTTCACCGTCCGCTCATCTTTGTCGATGATGGTTGCGATCTGGCTGACCGTTAGTCCGACGAAGGCCCTCAATTCCAGAACCTTCGCGCCTCGCGGATCAAATTGAGCAAGGCGCGTCAGGGCGTCATCGATTACCAGCAACCGGTCTGACCAGTGTTCCGGCGAATCCAGGAGGTCGCCCAAGGTCACCGGGCGCCCGCCAAAGCGCTTGCGGCTCTTCCGCTTGCGGGCCAGATCAACGAGGATGAAGCGCATCGCCCGGGCGGCCACCGCCATAAAATGCCCGCGATTTTCAAATTCGCGGCTGCTACCGCCGAACAGGTTCAAGTAGGCTTCATTCACCAACTCGGAGGGTTCGATCCCTACACCTTTGGCTTCACCCCGGAGATGGCGGGCGGCGATCTGACGGAGCTGGCCGTATACGGCGCGGAACAGGGCGTCCTCAGCCTCAGCGCTTCCGTTCCGGGCGAGCACTAACAGTTCAGTAATGGGCGGGCTGGTGATCGCGGAGTCCATGCAAAGATTGGCTCCACGGAGTGTAGCATGGCGCCGGGCGCGAGTTACTCGTTTTGATCGCGCCTGATAACGGGCGCGGTCGATCAGTACGGCGGTTTCGGGCTTGGCGGAGATGTCAGGCATGAGCTTCCTTGCCCGATCAGACAGAGGATCCGGCTATTACATCGAGAAGCGCAAAGTCTCACTACTGGGGGACACCGGGCTCGGACAATATTTTCGGCTGTTGGCGCTGAACCCTGACGGACCCAACGACGGTTACTCCGTCCGCAAAGCCACCAGCGGATCAACCTTCAGCGCTCGGCTTGCGGGCCACCAGGAGGCCGCTACGGCGATTGAACCCAAAAGCAATGCGGCCAGGCCTAGCAGTAGCGGATCGTGAGGGTCAACGCCGAACAGG
>JBIKMK010000583.1:0-3392 GCA_044359315.1 Bryobacteraceae bacterium
GAAGGTGTTCATGCGGCTGAAAACGGCGTCCGAGATCACGCCGCCGACGTTGTCGAAGTAGCAATCGATGCCCTGGGGGCACAGTTCCTTCAGCTTGGCCGAATGGTCCGGGGTGGTCTTGTAGTTGTACGCAGCATCAAAGCCGAACTCTTCCACCAGCAGGCGGCACTTCTCATCCGTGCCCGCGATGCCCACCACTCGGCAGCCATGCAACTTGGCAATCTGGCCCACGTAGCTGCCCACTGCACCCGCCGCGCCGCTGACCACCACCGTCTCACCCGCCTTCGGATGACAGATATCGAGCAGGCCGAAATAGGCGGTCATGCCGGGCATGCCGAGGATGCCCAGCGCGGTGGTGATGGGGGCCAGCGTGGGGTCCACTTTGCGGAGCGTTGCCGCCGGAACCAGAGCATACTGCTGCCAGCCGCATTGGCCTTCGACGATGTCGCCTTCGTGGAACTTTTCCGAATTGCTCCGGACCACGCGGCCGATGGTGCCGCCGCCCAGCACGGCGCCCACCTTGAACGGCTCAGCGTAAGACTTGGCGTCGCTCATGCGGCCGCGCATGTAGGGGTCCAGCGACAGGTAGAGTACCTGGACCAGCACGTCGCCCGCGGTCATTGTTTCGAGCGCCTCGGAAGTGATGGTGAAGTTCTCCGCCTTGGGCATGCCGACGGGGCGGGAAGCGAGCAGGACACGTTTGTTGACCATATACTGTAAGTACCCCCTAGCATGACATCGAAAGTCCCCGCATTGCCTGAGGCCGGAATTATCTCACCCGGCGGCGTGCGCATGGATTCCACGCTGGTGGCCCGCCGGTCGAGTTCCACCCTGATTTTGTTGTGTGTGGCGCACTTCTTCATCGACCTTTACTCCAGTGCACTGGCGGCTTTTCAGCCGATCATTGTCGACAAGATGGGCATCTCGCTGGCGCAAGCGGGGGTCTTGGGTGGCTTGCTGGTCTTTTCATCGTCAACGACGCAGCCGCTTTATGGCTATCTTTCCGACCGCTTCCGCAGCCGCCTGTTCGTAGCACTGGCCCCGGCCATGGCCGGCATCTTTATCTCGTTGCTGGGCGCTGCGCCGACGTATTCCGCAGCGATCGCCATGGTGCTGTTGGGTGGCGCGGGTGTTGCCAGTTTCCACCCGCAAGGTGCCACGCGCGCCACCGAAGGCGTCACCGAAAACAAAGCCCGCTGGATGGCGGTATTCATTTCCAGCGGCACGCTGGGCTTGGCCTTTGGGCCGACTTTCTTTTCCGCACTGGCCGGACGCCTGGGCACGGACATGACCTGGTTGGGCATGATCCCGGGCGTGTTGATCACCACGCTGCTGCTGTTCCAACTCTCGCCGGCGGCGGAGAGCCGCACCGGGCGAACCTCGTTTAACTGGCCGGAACTGAAGGCAGTGTGGCGGCCCCTGCTGGTGCTCTATCTGCTGGTGTTCATCCGGTCGATCGTGCAGATCAGCTTCACCCAGTTCTTGCCGCTTTATCTGCGAAGGGAACGGAGTTGGACGCTGGAAGCAGCCAGTCTAGCTCTGTCGCTCTACCTGGCCTCCGGCGCCATTGGGGGTTTGCTGGGGGGCAACCTGGCGGACCGGTTTGGCGGACGCACAGTGATCCTGATCTCGATGATCGCTTCGGTGCCCTTTCTGGCCGTGTTCTTCTTCACCACCGGCATCTGGTCACTGGTGGGCCTCTCGCTGGGCGGTCTGATTTTGCTATTCACGATTCCGGTGAACCTCACCATGGGCCAGGAACTGGCACCCACCCAAGCGGCTACGGTATCCGCGCTGATGATGGGCTTTGCCTGGGGCACGGCGGGCATGGTCTTTATTCCGCTGGTGGGTTGGGCGGCCGACCACTACACGCTGCACAAAGCGCTGCTGGCGCTGCTCATCTTCCCGATTGCCGGTTATCTGCTGGCCTTAAAGTTACCCAAGAAATGAAACGTGCCGTTTGTCTTCTTTCCGGCGGCCTGGATTCGGCCACCACGCTCGCCTGCGCGCGGCGCGATGGGTTTGAGAGCTATGCCCTGTCGTTCGATTACGGCCAGCGCCACTGGGTAGAACTGGCAGCCGCAGTGCGGGTGGCGCAGCAACTGGGAGCGGCCGGGCATCAGACGATGCGGATAGATCTGCGAGCGTTTGGCGGGTCCGCCTTGACGGCGGAGATCGATGTGCCGAAGCATGACCATGTGGAGGACTTGGGCGCGGGCATCCCGATCACCTACGTCCCGGCGCGCAATACGGTGTTTCTTTCATTCGCCCTGGCCTGGGCGGAAGTGCTGGGTGCTTCAGACATCTACCTGGGCGTGAATGCGGTGGACTATTCCGGCTACCCGGACTGCCGCCCGGAGTTCATCCAGGCCTTTGAACAGATGGCCAACCTAGCCACCAAGGCGGGCGTCGAGGGGGTGCAACGGTTGCGCATCCACACGCCGCTGATCACACTGACCAAGGCGCAGATCATTGCGCTGGGCGCGGAACTGGGCGTGGACTATGGCTTAACCCATTCCTGCTACGACCCGTCGCCCAACGGCCAACCCTGCGGGCACTGCGATTCCTGCCTGTTGCGCTTGAAAGGCTTTGAAGAGGCTGGCCTCACTGATCCCCTGTCCTATGCGGCGGCAGGCCCCGCATGAAGATCTCTGAGATCTTCTATTCACTGCAGGGCGAAGGCACGCTGCTGGGTGTCCCCAGCGTATTTGTCCGCACATCCGGCTGCAACCTGCGCTGCGTCTGGTGCGACACACCCTACACGTCGTGGCAGCCAGAGGGCGACGAAAAGAGCATCGCCCAGATTGTCACCGCCGTGCGGGCCTTTGGCTGCTCCCATGTGGTGGTCACCGGCGGCGAGCCGATGATCGCGCCCGGCATCGCGGACTTGACCATCGCACTGGCCAACAGCGGCCATCACATCACCATTGAGACAGCAGGCACGGTGGCGGCTCCGGTGGCGTGCGACCTGATGAGCATTTCGCCGAAGCTGGCCAACTCGACGCCGCTGGAACGCGATGGTGGCCGCTGGGCCGCCCAGCATGATCGGGTCCGTTACGCCCCGCGTGTGCTGCGCCGCCTGATGAGCGAGTATCCGCATCAGCTGAAGTTTGTGGTGACCGGGCCGGAGGATCTAGTGGAGATTCACCGGCTGGTGGAAGAGCTCCGCGCCGACCGGGCGCGCGTGCTGCTAATGCCCGAAGGCCGCGACGAGACGCTACTGCGGGAGCGCTCACAATGGCTGGCCGAAGTCTGCAAACAAACCGGCTACCGCTTCACGCCGCGCCTGCATGTCGCCATTTGGGGCGATGTGCGGGGGACTTAGGAAAGCCGCCGCCAGCGCATCAGTAACGCCACCCCTGCCAGGGTGAGGGCAGCGGTGGCGTTACTGA
>JBIKMK010000585.1:0-3390 GCA_044359315.1 Bryobacteraceae bacterium
CAGTACGCCCAAGGACAAGACGCCGCGGGCCTCGCTGAGCATCAAGTTGTTGGCTGTGGGCGCAGACACCGTGGACACGAACGCTCATCGCGCCGAAGGCGGCTTGGCCGGTTCGCGGCCGGTGGCAAAGGTGACCGGCCGGGGAGCCACGGGAGCCTTCTTGGGCTCGCTGCTGGGGGGCGGTAAGGGAGCACTCATCGGTGCTGGCGCCGGTGCCGGTCTTGGTGGCTTACGTTCGCGGTCGCGCGAAAAGGGGGATGCCGTAATCCCAGCCGAGACCTTGCTGACCTTCCGCATCAAGGACGGGGCCACGATCCAGTGAACTGCCGGGCACGTGCACGTCGGATCACGAACCAGGGCACGGTTCCCTGCCCGTGCCCTGCCGCATCAACAGTTCCGGCGTCGGTGACGCGTCTGAAGACCTAGGCTTTCACTGTCAAGCCAATCCGGCTACCCGCGCATCCCGGCTTTGCGCAGGAAGGTCATCATCGGGCACCAGTTGGTGAGGCCGGATTGGAGAAGGTTCAATCCGACAAAGGCGGTTAACCAGTACCAGTTCGCGTCAACAAAATGGCCCAGCGCGAGGCTCAATAGGACCATGCAGCCCGCGATCAATCTTAGGGTTCGTTCAACATTCATGACTTGCTCCTTCTATTCGCTACTACGTAGTACAAGATTGGGACGGTGAGCCGGGAGAGGGCGAGCGAGGCGATTTCGCCCGCCATCAGGGAGATGGCCAGTCCCTGGAAGATCGGATCGAACAGGATGACCGCGGCGCCCACCGCCACCGCCGCGGCCGTCAGCAGCATGGGCCGGAAGCGGACTGCTCCGGCATCCACCACCGCTTCCTGCAGCGGCATGCCTTCTTTCAGGCGCAGTTCGATAAAGTCCACCAGGATGATCGAGTTGCGAACCACGATGCCCGCGCCGGCAATAAAGCCGATCATGGAGGTGGCGGTGAAGAAGGCGCTCAACAACCCGTGGGCGGGTAGGATGCCGACCAGCGAGAACGGAATCGCGGCCATGATCACCAGCGGCGTCACGAACGACTCAAACCAGCCCACCACCAGCACGTAGATCAACACCAGCACAGCGGCAAAGGCCAGCCCCAGGTCACGAAACACTTCATAGGTGATGTGCCATTCGCCATCCCACTTCAAGGCGTACCGGGCATCGTCCACGGGCTGGCGGGCCACATACTGCACGATTTCGTAGCCCTCGGGGCGGTACTTTTCGATCTCTGGACCGATCTTCAAGATGGCGTACACAGGGCTTTCGATCTCACCCGCCACGTCGGCCGTGACGTAAGTGACCGGCATTAGATTCTTGTGATAGATGAATGGCGCTTCGGTGGTTTCGACCACGTGCGTGATCTCGGACAGCGCCACCAGCCGTCCATCAGTGCCCGCCACCTTCAGGCTCCGCAGTCGGGTGAGGTCGGCCCGGGCGGCGCGGTCCAGGCGTAGGGTAACGGGCACGGTCTCCTGTTCCAGTTCGGCGTGGAGGCTACCCGCCACTTCGCCACTGGTGGCCAGACGCAACGTCCGGGCGACAGCGGCGGCGGTAACACCGTGCAATGCCGCTTTCTCGTGATCCACTTGCAGGTCCAACTTCGGCTGCGGGTCCTCGACGTACCAGTCGGTGTCGACCACGCCGGGCGTGGCCTCCAGAATGCGGCGCACCTCAGCGGCAACGCGGCGCTGCCCGTCGCCGGTGGGCCCATAGATCTCCGCCACCAGCGTTTGCAGCACGGGCGGCCCGGGTGGCACTTCCGCCACCTTGATGTTGGCCCCCAACCGGCGCGCCAACGGTAACAATCGCTCCCGCACCTGCTTGGCGATCTGGTGGCTTTGCTGGTCGCGTTCTCCTTTGCCGAGCAGGTTGAGCTGGATGTCCGCCACATTCGAGCCTTGGCGGAGATAGTAATGCCGAACCAGTCCGTTGAAGTTGTAGGGCGAGGAGATGCCGGCGTAAGTCTGGGCGTTCACCACCTCGGGTTGCGCCATGGCGGCGCGGGCCAGTTCCACCGCCACGCGGCGCGTCTCCTCCAGGGGCGTGCCTTCCGGCATGTCGATGATCACCTGAAACTCGTTCTTGTTATCAAACGGCAGCATCTTCACCTTGACGAAGCCCACGGGCACCAGCACCATCGCCCCCACCAGCAGGACGACGACGCCTGAAAGGAACACGGCAATGCGGACGGGATGCGAAAGGACGCCCGCCATGAAGCGCCGGTAGAACTGGGTCAGCTTGTCCTCGGCCTCATGCCCCTCACCGTGCGGCTGGTTGGCCAGCAGCCGCACGGCCGCCCAGGGGGTGACGATGAACGCAACCAGCAACGAGAACACCATCGCTGCCGTGGCGCCGAAGGGAATGGGCCGCATGTAGGGGCCCATCATGCCGCCGACAAACGCCATGGGCAGGATGGCGGCGACGACCGCTAGCGTCGCCAGGATGGTGGGATTGCCTACCTCATTGACGGCCTCCACCGCCACCTCCGCCAGCGCCCGCCCGCGGTTGGCCACCAGGCGGGCATGCCGCACGATGTTCTCGACGACGACGATGGCGTCGTCCACCAGGATGCCAATCGAGAAGATCAAGGCGAACAACGTGATGCGGTTCAGCGTGTAGCCGCTCAAGTAGAACATGGTCAGCGTCAAGGCGAGAGTCACTGGAATCGCGGCGAACACCACCAGTGATTCACGGAAACCCAGCACCAGCGCCACCAGCAGTGACACCGAGACAACGGCCAGGGCCATATGCAGCAGCAGTTCATTGCTCTTCTCAGCCGCCGTTTCGCCGTAGTGGCGCGTGATGGTCATCTCGACGCCACCGGGCAGCATCCTCGCGCGAGCACCTTCGACGCGGTGGAGGACGTTGTCGGCCACTTCAATGGCGTTCAGCGATTTGCGTTTGGATACGGCGATGGTGACCGCCGCCTGCGCTCCCTCCCGCGTGTGAAAACTGACATAGTCGGCGGGCTCGGCACCTTGATCGGTGACTTCCGCCACATCGCGCACAAATACTGGTCGCCCGCCGCGCGCGGCGACCACGACGGAGCGCACATCTTCCGCCGAGCGCAGAAAGTCGCCGCTTTCGATAATCGACTCCCGGCCCCCGCGGGTGGAAGTTCCGGCGGGCAGGCGTTGGTTGCTTTCGCCCAAGGCCCGCCAAACTTCAAGCGGCGCCAAGCTATGGCCGTCCAGACGGACCGGGTCCAGCGTCACCCGGATCTCGCGGCGCTGGCCGCCGATCAGGACCACCTGCGACACGCCCGGCACCTGTGCAATCTCGTCTTGCAGTTGCGCGGCGATGCGCCGTAGCTCAAATGCGCCATAGCGCTGGCTATGGAGGGTCAACCCGAGCACCGGCACGTCATCAATCGACCGG
>JBIKMK010000050.1:0-11900 GCA_044359315.1 Bryobacteraceae bacterium
TCGAGGTCTTCTCCGCGCCTCCGCTGGTACCGGACGCGAAGAACATGGGTCCGGAGGATGCGGAGCGCCCCGTCACCTTCACGGCCCGGATCGAATAGCGGCTCCAGCATCGCCGCCGTCCAATGCCCGACAATGCGAGAGAAGCCGCATGCCGTCCATTCTCTTTTTCTCCGACATCCACTCTGACCTGAAAGCGCTGGAGGCGTTGATGGCCATTGAGGCTGATTACTACTTCGCCGCGGGCGATCTGGTGAACTGGGCCAAAGGCCTGGACAAAGTGGGGGCCATCATGAAGCCGCGCGCGGAGCGCCTGTTTGTCATTCCCGGCAATCACGAATCCGAAGGCGACATCGCGGCCTTCTGCCGGCAGTATGGCTTCACCGCGGCACACGGGCAGTCATACCAGATCGGGGGTCACCATGTGGCGGCGCTGGGCTATTCCAACATCACGCCCTTCGACACGCCGGGCGAGTACAGCGAACCGGAACTGGAGCGGCGGCTGGCACCGTTTGCGGAGCTGAAGCCGTTGGTGCTGGTCTGCCATTGCCCGCCGCATGCCACGCCCCTTGACGCCGCGGGTCCCGGCAAGCACTTTGGCAGCCCGGCGGTGGCGCGCTTTATTGAGCAACATCAGCCGGAGCATTTCTTCTGCGGCCACATTCATGAGGCGGCGGGCGTATCGGCCACGCTGGGCCGGACGCAGGCCCGGAACCTGGGCAAGAAGGGTTTTCTGCTGGAGCTGTCGTAGCCGGGTTTGAATCACCAGTTCTGGGCAAACTCCACTCCCTTGCGGCGAGTGGCTCGGTCACGCGCGGATGCTACCGAGCCGCGCGCGCAAGCAAGCGGTTTGGGGTGACTTCCAGCGCAGACTGTTGCGCTAAGTCGTGATGGGCCCGGTGCCGCCCTTCATGAAGTCCTTGTTCTTGTCGCCCACCCAATAGCGCGCGCCCGCGATGCACCAGATGAAGTGCACGGGTTCGGCCTGGGAGAAGACAGGGTGGTAGTTCAGGTACGGGATGGTAACCATGTCGCCACGGTTCACTGAGTGCACAAAGCTGAGCGTTTCCGGCTCCTCGTACACTTCCATGGCGCCCGAGCCTTCAATGAAAATGTAGACCTCTTCCTGGTCCGTGTGGTTGTGCGGGGGCCAGGAACGTTGGTTCGGCAGGAAGAACGTATAGCCCGCCACCAGCTTCTCGGCCGGTTCGCTGACGTCGAACATCAGGTAGACGTCCTTGCCCTTTAGGTGGCGGATACGGTCTTCGCGCTGCGAGATCTCGGCGAAGCGGGAATGGTGCACTGGGTGCGCGACGGTGGCCGTGGCGGAACACTGCATCAGCGTCGCTGGCTCGGCTGCGGCGTTCGCGAGCGAGAACTCCGCACCACAGGGGATGTAGAGCGTGTCCAGGTGGCCCAGACAATAGTCCTGACCATTGACGTTCACGGTGCTTGAGCCCTGCCACTGGAACAGCAGGCTTTCGGCGCGCGGCAGGCAGAAGCTCTGCGAACGGGAGCCCGGTGGCAGCGTGAATTCGCCGCAGCTTAAGAATTCGAGATTAGCCGTCTCCGGCGTGAAGCGCTGGCGGAAGGTCACGCCGGCATCGTGGGCGCGGATGAGGCGCGCGGGTTTTACGTCACTCATGAATGTCTATCCCAGTATGCCTGCCGCGCCAGGAAGCAGGGGCGCAAACCATCCAGGCCCGTCTCAATGGGCGTGGACGGCGCACGTTGCGCGGCGATGGCGTCGATGAAGTTGCGGGTATGCGCGATCTCCAGCGACCCGGCGGCCTTTACCTCCACCGGGGTGCCCTGGTGCGGCTTGAAGATGTAGCTCGCGCGCGCCAGGTCCAGCGTGCCTTGCGTGCCTTGGAACAGCACGGTCGGGCGGTCATCGCTGACCGGCAGCACCGTGGATTCAAAGCTCAAGTTCCAGCCCGCATACTCGATGGAAGCCGAGACGGTGTCGGGGTTTTCGCGGCCGTCCTTCAAGTGGAAGATGCCTCCGGCGACATGGGCGGACTTGGGCGAAGCGTCGTTCATCATCCACTGGGCGACATCGGCCCAATGGTTGAGAATGTCGGCTAGTACACCGCCGCCGTAGTCGCGGTATCCGCGCCAGGAATCGTAGCGGGCCCAGTCATAGGCGCGCGCCGGGGCGGGTCCGATGAAACGGTCCCAATCAAGGCCTGCGGGCTTGGGCTGCGGTGCGATCCGGCGCGCCTGCCAGGGGAAGTTAGACCAGTTGGCGCGCACCATGGTGACGGTGCCCAGCAAGCCCTTCGCAAAGATCTCTTCCTTGGCCCGGCGGTAATGCTCACCGGAGCGTTGCTGCGTGCCCACCTGGCACACCTTGCCGGAGGCACGGACGGCCGCTCGCAGCGTCTCGCCTTCCGACGGCCAGTGGAGCGCTGGCTTTTCGAGATAGATATGCTTGCCCGCGCGCAGCGCATCGAGAGCGATGTTCAAGTGCAGGTGGTCCGGCGCGGCGATCAGCACCGCATCCACGTCCTTGCGCGCAAGCACATCCTGGTAGGCCACGCATTCCAGGTCCGGCTTGCCCAGCAGAGCGCGGGCGCGATCGCGCTGCACATCGTAGACATCGGCCACCGCGCGCAGATCCGCCGCGCCGGTATCGAGAAAGGCCTTCATCACTTCGCGGCCCCGGCGTCCGCTGCCGATCAGGGCCACGCCCAGACGGCCATTGGCGCCCCAGACGCGGCTGGCGGAGGCAGCGGTGGCGGCGAGGAAAGTACGTCGATTCATGGCTAGACTCCAAACAACTTCTTCAGCGCCGCGCGCGCTGGCTGGACGGCGCTGTCGCCTGGCTTCACGTCGCTCAACCGCTCCTCTTCATTCATCACCCAGCCGCTCCATTTGGCGGAACGGATGGCGGCTGCCAGCGGCTTGTAGTCCACTTCGCCTTCGCCCAGAATCACCTGGTCCCGGGCCTTGAAATCGCGCAGGTGGATGCCCGCAATGCGGCCGTGATGCTGCTGGAAGAACTTTGCCGGGTCCGCGCCACCCAGGTAGGCGTGTCCGGCATCGAGCAGTAGCGGCGCATCGGTGCGCTTCAGGATTTCGTTAAGTTCAGCCGCGTTGTTGGCTACTTCCGGGCCGTGGTTGTGATAAGCGAAGCCGAGGCCAGCTGCCTTGGCGGCTTGATGAGCGGCGTTGATGGCGGCGGCCTTGGGGCCGATACCGGCAGTGGCGGGCGCTCCGCTGATGATCAGCCGCTCCGCGCCGAAGGTGGCACCCATGGTGATCACGCGAGCGATCAAGTCGGTTTCCGGCACGCCGTTCGGCCCGTATTGCGGCATCCAGATGTGGACCCCGATCAGCTTCAAGCCGGTTTGGTTAAGCCGGGACTTGAAGTCGGGGCTGCGGCCTTCGAAGTTCCGGAAGCTGGTTTCAAAGCCGGCGTAGCCGTAGCCACGGATCTTGTCGAGCACGGCGGGAAAGCTCTGCGGGTCCTTGGCGTCGATGCGCCAGGCATTGGTCTGACAGCCGGCTTGAGGCTTGGCGGCGCCCAGCAGGGAAGGGGCCAGCAACGGAGTGGCCAAAGAGGCCAGCAAGGCCCGGCGCGTCAGCCCGGGCAAAGCGTGCTCGATCGGTTCACAGATCAACTTCAGGCACCTCCTCAATCTGGCGGGCTCGCGGTCGCTTCACCGCAAGCGCCTGGGCAGCCCCCAGGGCCGCCTTGATATCGTACTCCCATTGGATATGCAGACTTCAGCGCTCTACTTAAACGGCGAATGGGTGACAACTTCGACGACGCGGCCCGTGCTTAACCCGGCCACCGGAGAGGTGGTGGGCACGATGTCAGTGGCAGACCGGGCGCGCGTGGCACAGGCGCTGGATGACGCGCAGGCCGCCTATCCAGCATGGCGAGCGCTACCCGCGAAATCGCGCGGCCAGTATCTGCACCGCATTGCCGATCAGTTGGAGCAACGGACGGATGAGATCGCGCGGCTGATCACGCTTGAGAACGGCAAGCCGCTCGGTCAAGCCAAGGGCGAGATCGCGATGTCGGTGGACCATCTGCGCTGGTTTGCGGAAGAGGCGCGGCGCAGCTATGGCCGCGTGGTGCCGCATCAGGTGGATGGCAAGCGGCATCTGGTTTTGAAGTCGCCCATTGGCGTGGTGGGCGCGATCAGCCCGTGGAATTTTCCGCTCGTGCTGGCGGTGCGCAAGCTAGCACCGGCCTTGGCGGCCGGTTGCCCGGTGGTGCTGAAGCCGGCTACGCAGACGCCGCTGTGTGCCGTTGCGTTGGCCGAATGCGTGCACGCGGCGGGGCTGCCGAAGGGCGTCTTTCAATTGATCGTGGCCCCAGCGGCTGATGTGGGCGCGGAGTTTCTCGCCAACCCCAAGTGCCGCAAGATCACCTTTACCGGGTCCACGGAAGTGGGCCGCCTACTGATCGCGGGTGCAGCGGAGACGGTGAAGCCGCTCTCGCTGGAACTGGGCGGACAAGCGCCCGTGCTGGTGTTTGATGATGCTGACGTGGCCCGCACGGTGGAGGGCGTGATCATCGCCAAGTTCCGCAACACGGGCCAAAGCTGCATTGCCGCCAACCGGATCTACGTGCAGGCGGGGATCTATGACCGCTTTGTGGCAGCGCTGGTGGAACGAGTCGGTCAACTGAAGACCGGCAATGGACTGGAGCCGGGAATGGACGTGGGTCCGTTGATTGATCAAGCGGGTCTCGACAAAGCGGTTGCGCATGTCCGCGACGCCGTGGCGCAGGGGGCGCGCTTACTGGCCGGTGGTGAACCGCTGCCGGGTGCCGGGTACTTTCTACCGCCGACGGTGCTGGCGGAGGTGCCCGCCTACGCGCTCTGCATGCAGGAGGAGACCTTTGCGCCCGTGGCGGCCATCGCGCAGTTCTCGACCGAGGCGGAAGGCATTGCGCTGGCCAACGCGTCCATCTTCGGGCTGAGCGCCTACGTCTTCACGGAAAGCCTGGACCGCGCACTGCGCGTGGTGGAACAACTGGAAGCGGGCACCATCGGGTTGAACGACGGCGTGCCGACGACCAGCAACTGCCCCTTCGGCGGCGTGAAGCAGAGCGGTTGGGGACGCGAGCTGGGCAGCGAGGGGCTGGACGCATTTCTCGAAACCAAGCATGTCTCGATTTCGCTCTCCAGTGGATTGTAAGGAGAGTTGCCAATGAGCTGTGTGGTTGAGAACGTAGCGTTCCGTGGCTGGCCGAACTGCTGGCGCGTGGCCAACGATGCGGTGGAGATCATCGCCACGGCGGACGTGGGTCCGCGGATCATTTCGCTGCGGCTGACGGGCGGCGATAACCTGCTGTTTGTCCGGGACGAGTTTGCCGGGCTGACCGGCGGCGCGGAGTGGCGCAACTATGGCGGCCACCGGCTGTGGCATGCACCGGAGGACATTGTGCGAACGCGGGAGCCGGATAATGCTCCGGTGAGGGTGCAGCCCGTATCGCGCGGGTTCACCTTGATCGCGCCGGTGGAGCCTCAGTCGCGGATCGGCCGCGAGATCACGGTGGAGTTGCATCCAACCGAGGCGAAGGCCACCGTTTCGCACCGGTTGATCAATCACGGTTTGTGGCCCGTGGAGCTGGCCCCCTGGGCGTTGAGCGTGATGGCCCCGGGCGGCTTCGCCATCTGTCCGATGCCCCAAGCCTGCCACCCGGACCGGCTGCTGCCCAATCGAGCGTTGGCCTTGTGGCCCTACTCCGATTTGACCGACGGCCGGTACTTGCTAGGCAAGGATTACGTGCTGCTCCGCCACGATGGCGGGCGTCCGGAAGCAAGTGAGCGGGCCAAGATCGGCGTGATGGCGAACGACGGCTGGACGGCCTACGCATTGGGCGGGGCGCTATTTGTGAAGCGCTTCCCGGTGATCGCGGGCGCGCGATATCCGGACTACCAATCAACGGTGGAACTGTTCACCAATAACCGGTTCCTGGAACTGGAGACGCTGGGTCCGCTGCAGCTGGTGGCGCCCGGCGCGATGGTGGAGCACGTTGAACAGTGGACGATCCACCGCGGCATGCCGCTGAAGTTTAGTGAGGCTAGCGTATCGGAGCGCATGGCTCCGCTGCTGGCGGAATGAGGGAGTGAACCAGAAGTGAAGCTATTCATTGATACGGCCGACGTGGAACAGATCCGGGAAGTGTGGAGCTGGCGCATCATCAACGGCGCCACCACCAACCCCACGCACGTCGCCAAGACGGGCCGCGTGCCGGCCGAGGTGTACCGCGAGATTTTAGGGATCGTGAAGGGTCCGGTGAGTCTCGAAACCATCACCTTGACCGCGCCCGAGATCATCGCCGAAGGGCGGGAGCTGGCCAAGCTGCACGAGAACGTGGTGGTGAAGGTGCCGCTCACTCGGGAAGGCCTAAAGGCCGTCGCGGCGCTAAGCGAGGAAGGCATCAAGACCAACGTCACGGTGACGTTTTCGCCCCTGCAAGCATTGCTCGCGGCCAAATGCGGTGCCACCTACATCAGCCCCTTTGTCGGACGCCTGGATGCCGTTGGCCATTTCGGCATGGACCTGGTGCGGCAGATCAAGACGATCTACACCAACTACGGCTACAAGACCGAGATCATTGTGGCCGCCGTCCGGCATCCCACCCATGTGCTGGAAGCCGCGCTGTGCGGCGCTGACATCTGCACCATGAGCTACGACGTCATGAAGCAGCTCTACGACCATCCGCTGACCGATGCGGGCATTGAGCTGTTCCTGAAGGACTGGGCCACCGTGCCGAAGTCCTAGCCTGTCAGAACGTGAACGAGAAGCCGGCGGAAATGCGCTGCTGGACCAGGCGGCTGGAGAGATTCGGGACGCTTTGCACTTCTGTTGTGCCATCCGGCATCTGGATGGCCGCGGCCAGGCAGCGCGTCAAGAAATCGGGCTTGCGCGAAATCGTCGTCCGGTAGTCCAGACGGAACATCCAGCTTTGGTTCAACCGGACCCGGACACCCGCACCGCCCTGGATTCCCAGCTGGAAGATGCCGCCCCCTTCCAGGGGCGCGTCTTGGCGAAAGTTGTAGGCGGCCCGCAGCATGCCCACATTGTTCAGGCCGAGACGGAACACTCCGCCCGCTTTGCGGAAGGGCGCGTCGGTTAAGTGCACCAACTGCAAGGCGGGGCCTATGGCGACGTAGGGCCGCCAGCGGCTTTCCCGCGGGCGGAAATTGAATAGCGTGCTGTAGGAAAACTGCCGTGTCAGCAGCCCCGCGCGCTGCTCTTCCACGGCATCGGCGATGGCCATGCCGCGCGTATCGAGACCCGCCAAACCGATCTGAAAGATGCCCCGCAAATACTGAAAACCCAACTCATGGGAGATCCAGCGGCTGGAATTCAGCGTCACCGTGCCGCCCAGGGAGAACCCCGGCGAGATTCGGTTGCCGGCCTCCAATGCAAACAGTTGCCGGGCCCCCGACGGTTCGCGGCGCCAGATGATCACCCCCTCCGGACCTACCGTCGAATGGCAGAACATGGATTCCCCGACGCTGAAACCGAGTTCGACTGACACCGGCCGCCAGCGGGGCTGCTCCAATTGCGGTCCCGGGCCAGCCGGTGCCGGCCGGGGGCTGGGTTCGACACTGGCAGGTACGATCGAGTAGGCCATCTCCGGCGCGTAAGGACCGCCACGAAAATCCGTGGGGGCCCCTTCCTCCGGTCGGTGCCGGTCCGCATCTTCGCGCAGTATCCGCGAAGGACGCTGCGCGGCCAGGCGATTGCGGGAGGCCATCATGCGCCAGCCCCGGGTCCCCCATGAAACACCTTGCCAGAGAAAGTTGCCACGCAGCAGATCGTTGCGGACCCGCAGAAAGGCCTGGCGGGTGCCACGTTCCAGCCGCGAGCCGCGGTAGGGGCCGGCGGTGGCGGTGATCTGCTGATCGAACCGGCGAGGCTGCTGGCAATCATTGATTCGCAAGATGGCGACGGCACGGTCGGTTTCCAGGCGCTGGCCGGTGCCGTTGCGAAGATCCAGTGGCACCCACGGCCGGTCTCGGGTCTCAATCGCTTCGACGCAGCCGGTCAAAACCAGATCGTTCACCACCTTGGCGCGCTCATTGTCGATGTTTCCATCAATGACGTGAATCAGGCGCTTCTCCTGGGCCGAGAAGACAATCCGCAGATCGTGCGTGGCGGCGGCCGTGAAGACCCGGAGATTGTCCCATCCGGCTGTTGTCTCCCAGATGCGCAAGTGATGGCGACTTTGGAACGTGTTGAGGTTCTTGGAGAGATTGAACACCGCCCGCTCACCGCCCAGCAGCAGCTTGGACATTGGGGCCTGGGGGTACTCCTGGCTTTCAGCGAAGGAGCGCAGCGTGCGGTAGCGCGTGGCCGCATTCTCGTCGTCGGCTTCCACCCACCCGGCCGCACCAAAAGCCCGCGCCACGGCCGCCCGGTCTCCGACAAACACCAGATTCGTGAGATCGGAATCCTTATTACCGCGTTCGGTTTGGGTGCGATGAGGAAGGTTCCGGATCAGCTCTGTCAGCGCTTTGCGCTCGGCGGGCGTTTGAGCCAGTTTGGGCTTGGTGCCCGTGTCAGCCAGACCGGTATCAAGAGGCTGAGTGAGAGTAAGAAACAGTTCCTTACCGGCGGTGAGGCGAATTTCGGGCTCTGAGAACCGCAACAGCGTCGCAAAAGCGGCACTGGAGAACAGCAAGGCGATGGGGTCCACGGCCGCGATCCAGGTTAAGGTACCAGCGGCGCGATATCCCGGCGTGGCGGTGGAGCGGATGCCCTTGATGCGGCCGGTGAGCACATCCACCTTTTCCCGGGCATTCTCCACTTCGATCACCCGGCTGCCGAAATGGAGCCAGCGCCCATCGGGCAACTCCAGCTCGTCAAAATCCAAAGTGAGGCTGGCGGTTTCCGCGCGCAGTCCCAGGCCCACCCGCCGCACGGCAGTGATCTTGCCCCAAATGGTGGTGCCCGGTGGCAGTACCATCACGCCCTCCACCGTCACGGGAGCCACCAGCATGGCGCGAACGGCTTGGCCGCGAACACCGGAATAGGAGTTCACCTCCTGTTGAAGCCGGATCTCCAGGTGAGTGCCGATCGGCGCGATCGCGGCCCAGCCCACCACCCGGCTCAACATCAGCATCAGCAGAAGCAACGCGGGACGGCCAGCGGAGCGGCAGCAAACGAGAGTGGGCTGTCTGGCGGGTCGGCGCATCAAGAGCACTAAACAAAAAGAGTATATCGGTTCACAATGCCCTTGGACGCAGTGCCTTCACCACGGTTTCACGCTGGCCAGACAGGCTGAACTGAGACTGTACTGAGACAATCGAGCTATGGCCGATTATCGCTATCGCATCGTGGACGTCTTCACTGACCAGAAGCTGGAGGGCAACCCCCTGGCCGTTTTTCCCGAGGCCGACGGCCTGGATGCCGGAACGATGCAGAAGATCGCACAAGAGCTGAATCTGGCGGAGACGGCGTTTGTCCTGCCGCCCACCCGCCCAGGTTGCGTGGCGCGAGTCCGCATCTTTACACCCACGCGCGAGATGGTGTTCGCCGGGCATCCCACCATCGGCACGGCCTGGGTACTGATTGACGAAGGGCGCGTCGCGGCCGGGACGGACGAATTCTTACTGGATGAGTTGGTGGGAGTGGTGCCGCTGCGGGTGGCGGGTTCGCAGCTTTGGTTGCGCACGCCGCCCATCAGTTGGGGGCCGGAGTTCGACCGGGCCAGCTGTGCGGCCGTCGTGGGCCTGGCCGAGGACGACCTATTGCCGGTGACGCCGCAGCTGGTGACGGCGGGGAATCCGAACATCTACGTCGCCGTGCGAGACCAGGAGACCGTGGACCGCGCCATGGCCGACGCCGCCCGCCTGCGTGACCTGCGGGCTGGCCTGGACCCGGTCTGTTTATTTGTCTTCACGCCCACCGCCACCGGTGCCTACTCCCGGATGTTCGCGCTGGAGCATGGCGTGGTGGAGGATCCCGCCACCGGCAGCGCCACCGGACCCCTGGCGGCTTTCATGATGCACCACGGCCTGGCCCCGACCGCGGCCGGAACTCGCCTGGTGAGCGAGCAAGGCGTCAAGATGGGGCGGCGCAGCCTGCTGCACATCCTGGTGCACGGTGAGGCGGGTGCGGATGGCATTGATGTCGGCGGCAGCGTGGTGCCCGTGATGCGCGGCGTGCTGACGCTTTAAACCGTTAGCGCTTCCCGAAACGGCCAGAATACTTGGTGAGCGCGGCAACAAATGGCTGCGCCACGTCCGGGGTAGCGCCGGGCGTGGAGAGAATCTCCTTGGACGAGCGCGCCGTGCCATAGAGCTCTGCATTCGCCTTGGCATCTTCGCGCAACGTCGAGCCTTCCAGCGAAATACCCGCAAACACGCCGCGCGAACGTGAGTAGGAGAGGATCTCGGCCCGCATCTGCAGGTCGGTTTGCGCGTTCGCTTCGCGGCCCACTGGACCGGCGGCAGCGGTGACGTCGCCACCCAGCGTGAACTTGCTGGACATCAGCTTTTCCGCTCCGCGCCGGCTCTTCACCAGCAGAATCACATCGGTCTCCGCGCCACCGATCTGGAGGCCCACGCTGCCGCCCTCAATCCGGATGGCGGCGGGGGACTTCCAGCCGATGCCATTGTCATTGCGGCAGGTGAGAAAGCCTTTGCCGTACTGGCCGCCGACGATAAAGCCGGCTTTCTTCATGCCCGGGATCACGGCCGCGCACGTGGAGTTGTCCAGGATCTCCTGGGGCACGGTGCGGTCACTGGTCCCCATCATCTCGGTGATCGTTTCGGTGGCCGCCCGCAGACGCTTCACTTCATCCTCACCCGCGAGAGACAGGGCCGCGCCGATCACCAACAATAGAAAAGCTCGCATATCACCACAGTATGCGAGTTTGCCGGTCACAGAAGTATCAATTGGGGCGGGAATAGCCTTGTTAGGCCGTCAGCACCCTCTTTGCCGCACCGCGCCCCATCCGGATGCAATCGGGAATGCCGATGCCTTCCAGGTAGTTGCCGGTCAGGACCAGCCCCGGGTGCCGCGCTTCCTGTTGGCGGAGCGCAGCCAGCCATTGCTGGTGGCCGACGTAATACTGCGGCATCGAACGCGGCCACCGGGCGATGGAGACGCCCACCGGCGGATCGGTGACGCCCATGATCGCCGCGAGATCCTCCCGAACCGCCGCCACAATCTCTTGATCGGATGCCGCACACCAGCGATCACCACCCAGGAACGCGCGAACCAGGGCCTTGCCAGAACCGGCGCGGTGCGAAAACTTGGTGCCTACCCAGGTACAGGCCACCAGATGGCGGCGCTCTACTTGCGGTACCAGGAAGCCGAAGCCGTTCAGCGGATGGGGAAAGCCCTCGAGCGGCCAGGTGAACCCCACGGTGACGGCCGATGAATAGTCGATTTGCTTGAGCAGCGCCGCCAGGTCCGCATCCAGCGTCTCCACCAGCGGTGCCGCTTGCCAGGTGCGCAGGCCCAGCACCACGGCATTCGCGTCCAGCCATTCCGCCGGGCCATCGGGCGGCAGGACTTGGACTCGCCAGCCAGTAGCGGTCTGCTCCACTTGCTGGGCCGTCGCCTGGACTCGGCGGGCGGCGAGGCGGCCGTTCAGCGCCGTCACCAGCGTCTCCAGACCGCCTTTCAAGCTGCGGAACAAGGACCCGGCTTCCGGCGCGCGTGGTTCCGCCATCAGGCCGCGAGTGACGCTGCCGTAGCGGGCTTCCAGATCCACAAAACGCGGCAGGACCTGCTGGATGCTCAACCGGTCAACGTCGCCGCCGAAGACGCCGGTCAGCAGTGGTTCGGCCAGATAGTTGACGATCTCCTCGCCCCAATGGTCCCGGACGAAAGCGCCGATCGAGCGGTCCGGTAGCGGCTCCGGTGGCGGCTGGCGGAGCAGTTCCTGGGCCGCGCGCGCTTTGGCGGCCAACGAC
>JBIKMK010000584.1:0-3390 GCA_044359315.1 Bryobacteraceae bacterium
CTCCCCGGAGGCGGCCGCGGCTCAGTTTACTTGGACCTACGTCGAGGAGCCACGCGAGGGTACTAATGGCGTCGCCACCAATGGCGTCTTGGCCTTTACCTTGACCGGAACCGCCCCCAATTTACTGGTGACGGCAACCCTGGCCGCCGATGCCAACGTGACGCCCCTAGCCTCAGGCGCTACCGTTACGCTGCCGGACGTGCTGGTTAACGCCACCGCCGATGTCACCATCTCGATTACCAATCGTGGCAGTGGCTCTGGCCAAGTGAACGCCATCAACTTGACAGGCACTGGCTTTCAATTGCTGGCCGTGCCGTTGCTGCCGTTCACTCTGGCGGCCAATTCTGAACTGCGTTTTGGCGTGCGCTTTACGCCCCGCACTGCGGGCACGGCGACGGGTACGCTGAAGATCACCCTCGACAAGGCCGAGCACACCACCACGATTCAGGGCAGTGCGCTTCTTAGCGCTTTCACTTATGAGCTGGTGCGGGATGGCGTGGCCACTCCCCTCGCCTTGAATGGCACGGTGGCGTTTGGTGATGTGCGGGTGGGCGAGCGCAGTTCGCTGGTGATCCAGTTCCGCAACGTGGCAACATTGCCCGCCGTGATCAACAGCATCCTGCTGGGCGGCACTGGTTTCTCGATCACCGAGGGCCCCTTTGTCCCTCTCACCCTGCAGCCGCAGGAAGTGCGGACCTTCACGCTGAACTATCTGCCGGTGGAGCCGGTGACGTCAACGGTGCGATTGCTGATCGGCAGCGATGTCTTTACTGTCACCGGACGCGGCTTGGGGCCATTGCTTCGGTATTCCTATGCAGTGGGTGGTGTGGATGTACCGCTCACCACCAACAGCGTTTCTTTTCCGCCGCTGTCCACCGGACAGACGGGTTCGTTGGTGTTCTCGGTCACCAACCGCGGTACGGCTGCCGGATCAGTGGTGAGCGTGGGCGTCCTGGACACTCGCGGCGTGTTCCGCTTGCGTTCTCTGCCGCCGCTACCGTCGACAGTGGACCCCGAGGGCCGATTTACCTTTATCGTCGACTTTACACCGCTGGTGGCCGGGCTGGCCCCCACGACGCTGGTGATTGATGGCACCGGCTTTGTGTTGAACGGCTTCTCCTCAGCTCCGCCGCCACTGCCGACCTACCAGTTCACCGGTGCCACCGGCGTGCAGCAACCGTTCCAGCAACCGTCCTTCGGGTTGTCCCTCAACACCAGTTACCCGCAGACACTGCGGGGCGTGCTGACCTTGAGCATCACACCCGATAACTTCGCCACCGACCCTGCCGTCCAGTTCTCCTCTGGCGGCCGTTCAGTGGCCTTTAGCATTCCCGCCAACACGCGCGAAGCGATCTTCCCCAGCGGTGCCACCCGCCTTCAACTGCAAACCGGCACCGTTGCCGGAACGATTGTGATTGAGCCAACATTCATCACGGAGAATGGCACGGATCTAACGCCAGCCACGCCCACCCGTCTCAGCATGACCGTCCCGCGCACCGCCCCGGTGCTGCTGTCGGCCCGGGTATCGGCGCGCTCCGGCACCGCGTTGTCGATCAACGTGACTGGTTTCGCCACCGGCCGATCCCTGACCAGCCTGGAGTTTGAGTTCAAGGGCGATGATACGACAACCCTCGGCACCGCCCGATTTACCGTCAGCGTCAGCGCCGAGGCTCTGGTCTGGTTCCAAAGCGCCGCCAGCCAGTCGCTTGGGGGTCAGTTCACGGTCGATGTGCCGTTTACGCTGCGGCTTGACGGTGGCACCGCTACCGCTGATATCACCACCCGGTTGAGGAGCGTCACCGTGCGCGCCGTCAGCGATGTGGGCCCCTCCAATACGCTGCAAGTGGCTATCCAGTAACAGCGACCTTGAGAGGTTGATCCAACTGGAAGAGTATACGCAAACGCTTACACCTGTCTGCGTACTGCTAGTCCTATCAAACTACTCAGCCCGTTTGGTACTTGTCACGCTTGGCACCCACTGTTAGCGTTAAGTATCGCGATGTGCCGCTTCTCCATCATGATGCGCTCTTCAACAGTTCTTCTGTTTATGACAACCGCATCGGTTTGGGCGGGGTTTACCGTGCCCGCCGGGCCTTGGCAGCAGTTGCCCAATCCGCTGGCGGTTTCCGGTGAGAGGATTGTCGATACCAACCGCAACCTCGCGGGCAATCAGACGGCCTATTGGAACAACAACACAGCCGACGGTACGACATGTAAGAACATTGGCTGCATCGTCACCGGGCGGGTGGCCTCCACGGCTACTGATCCGTTGACCAACGCCATCTGGAGGGACGCCGCCTACATCGCCAATGCCGACGGCACGGCGGTTACAAATGTTTACTTCAAAGGTAGTGTCTCTGGCCCGGCGGTACTGAATGGCGAAATCACCTCCCTCAAGGCCCGGAGTTGGGTGGGCTGGTATGACTCCACTTTGTCGCCAGCGGCGCTCACCTCCGCCAACTTCGGCACGCGGTGGGGAGTGATCTTTAAGGGCTCCGACACGGTCGGTAAGCAGGCCAACTTTTCTTCCCACCAGCCAGTTTGGCTTTTGGTATTTGGCTGGCTTCTCGAGTACCGACAAGACTTCCACGGAGCTCTCGGCAGCACTGAGGACCAACACGGCCCGCTTTACCCAGAGCTCCAAGAACACCACTGGGGCTGGCCGGACCACGCAATACTTCACTTACTTTGCCGAGAATCTGGCCGCCGTCAACGGATCGACGCTTACCTTGTTGATTTCCGCCGAAGACACCATTCGCGGCGACATGGATTACAACGACACCATCTTCCGGGTGACGTTTGCACCGGAACCAGGCCTTTACGGTGCACTGGCCCTGGGTGTGGGCGGACTCGTGGTGGCCATTCGCCGCCGCGCTGCGCGATAACAACAAACCCACCCCAGGTAATCTGGATCCACAGCAGATATAGCGTCACGGGTACTGGGCGTACCCATCCAGTTTTTTCGCCCGGAACATGGAGGCGGTGAGCCCGACCCAAACGTCTCCGTTCACTTTGGCGGTCGGTATCGAAGATACCAACATGGGATCTGCCGGCACGGGCGGTGATCGTGATTACAACGACACCATCTTCAAGGTGACGCTGGTTCCAGAACCGGGTTTCTATGGGGCCCTCAGCCTCGGTTTGACCGGTCTGGTCTTCGCCGCGCGCCGCCGCCGTTCGCGCTCATAGTTTCATCCGAGACTAATCGTACATTCCTCCCTTGTATGGTGTCCCAGCAATGGGGCACCATACTCATTTAAGGCCATGTTTCGGATTACCTTCATCATCGCGCTCGCCTTGCTTGCGACTGGCTGCCGTAACGCCCAGCACTATCTGGATAGCGGCAAGCAGCATGCCACCCAGGGCGAATGGGCGGAAGCAGTTCTCGAT
>JBIKMK010000586.1:0-3389 GCA_044359315.1 Bryobacteraceae bacterium
TGCATGTGGGGCATCATCGCCACCAGGGTGGTGTCCTGATCGAGGGTGATCCGCGCATCGACGCGATGGTTGTCGGCTTGGGGCGGAATGATAAACCCGGCATTGGCGGCTCGCAAGGTCATCACCCGCTGCCGTGGCGGGGCCTTGGAGAAAACTAGCCCCAGTTGGGAACGATCGAGCGCGGGCTTGCCATTGGCGGTGTAGTGGAGTTGCAGGACGATGTCTGTTCCCGCCTTCACCAGCCTGGCCTGACCTTCCGGCAGGTTGGCCGCCGGCTGACCGGGGGCGTAAACCGTCAGCAATTCCGTCGTTCCGCTACTATCGCCCCCGCCGTCTCCCGCGCCCCGCTGAGGGACAAAGGGGACGCCCGGCTCATAGGCGGAGAACCATTTTGAACCCGGCGGACGCAGAAAAGCGACGATGTGGTGCGTCGCGGCCCGATCACCAGGGCGAACCTGGGCGCGCTGGACCCAACGGTCTTCGTGGAACCCGGTGGGGATGATCATGTAACTGTACCCGGCTGTCGCGGCGGCAGGTACTTCCACCGCCTGCGGCATTTCGATCACCAGATCCGGCTGGCCGATCTCCCAGCCAGAGGCAAATCTGGCTGGTGCCGGGGCATCTTTGGCGTTGCCCGCCGGAGCCCCGCCATCGGCCCAGGTGGCGAGCGTAGCCAGTTCCTCGGGCGCCAGCCGGCGCTGGTTGTGAAACTCGCCCGTACCGGCTTCGGCAAACCAGGGCGGCATCTTCTTGGAAGCCACGGACTGCTTGATCGCCTTGGCCCACGGCCGGACCTGATCGTAGGTCATCAAGGCCATGGGTGCCGCTTCACCCAAGCGGTGGCATTCCTGGCAGTGGCGCTGCAGGATCGGCAGCACATCCTTGTGGAATGTCGGCACGGCGGCACCCAGGGTGGGCGCAACGCAGCCAGTAACCGCCGCGGCCACCAGGGCCGCTGGAGTGAACCATCGCATGGGCAAACTCTCTTCAGCCGAATTATGCCATCGCCCGCGCCGCCGGGCGGGGCTGACCGGGTGCCTCACAAAAAGAAACAGCCCGGCGCCGGGAGAGGCTCCCGAACATCCGGGCTGAATCGCTCAGGCTAGGTCAGGTCTATTCCAGGCCGGCCGGGGCTGCCGGAGCTTTGCGAGCCGGGCGGAGCAGTTCCTGCGGGTCCTTGGTGGCGTCAAAAGTGATGTTGAAGAACCCGATCATCATCTCCTGCCAGCTTTGATCGCCCCACCGGACATCCTTGGTGGGGTCCGGGTTGAACTTGTTGTTGGCCGAGTTGTCGTACCAGGCGCTGGCCTCGATTTTGGAGCCCTTGGTCAACTGCAGTGGCTGCGCCAGTTCATAGGAGAGCTGCCAGTTGAAATCCCAGCGCATATGCAGCAGTTCCGTCTTCGTGCCGTCGGGCTGGGCCAAGCGCATTTCAAAGGCCTTACCGCGGACGTGCATGTGAGGAGCCACGCCCATCAGCTTGGCGTCGCCATGCAGCGTCAGCGCCGCATCGACGCGGTGGTTATCGGCCCCGGCTGGAATCGTAAAGCGGCCTTCGGCGGCGGCCAAGGTCATCACCCGCTCTTTGGGCTTTTCAGTGGCGAACTTCACGCCAATCTTGGACCGGTCCGCCCCCGCCTTGCCGGTGGCCGTGTAGTGAAGTTGCAGCACCAGGTCGGAACCGGCCTTGACCAGCTTGGCTTGACCCGGGAGATACCTCTCCGGGATGGTCCCAGGGGCGTAGCCGATCAGATACTCGGCCTGGAACAACGCTCCAGCGGCACCGCCACTGCGGCGCGGGCCCTCCACGCGAGGCAACTGGTCCGGCGTGAAGATCACGCCCGGCTTCGCTCCGGCCAGCCAATTGGAACCCGGCTCCCGGATGAAGGCGATGATGTGATGGTTGACGGCGCGGTCGCTGGGGCGCGCCTCGACCGCGGTGATCCACTTATCTTCAGTGAAGGCGGTCGGCAAAACGACGTACTGGTAGGCGATGGTGCCTTCGGCCGGGACGTTGAACGGTTCCGGCATCTCAAAGACCTGATCCGGCTGCCCAATCGACCAACCCTCGGCAAAAGTCAACGGTGCCGGGGCATGCTTGGGGTTGCCTTCGGCTGCGCCCGAGTCCGCCCAAGCCACCAGCACATCCAGGTCGGCCTTCGAAAGCGACCGGTCATTGTGGAACTTCACGCCAGATTCGGCAAACCACGGCGGCATCTTCTTGGTCTGAACGGCCTGCTTGATGGCTTTAGCCCAAGGCCGCGTCTCCTTGTAGGAGAGAAAGGTCATGGGAGCCGCCTCGCCGGGGCGGTGACAACCCTGGCAGTTGCGCTGCAATACCGGCATCACGTCTTTGTAAAATGTGACCGCGGGCGCTGCCAAGAGAGTGGCGGAAGCCGCCGATAGACACAATAAGACCCGCATTTCTACCTCTTCTGGAAAGTATACAGAAAATTCGAAATCACCGGCCCTAAACAAAACGATATAAAGTTCCACCCCGGCGAAGACGATATGCTTAACGAGACGGAGCACTGGAATTTATGAAGATCGGCGACAGCAACCTTTCCGCAATCACGGCTTCGGCCACCGCCGCCAGTCAGGCGGCCAACCGGGCGCCGGGCGCCGGACAGACCAGTGCAACTGAGTCTAACTCCACCGACGCGATTCAACTTTCGGACTTCGCCAAGCAAGTCAATGATTTGCAGTCTGACTCCCCGGCCCGAAACGCTCGGGTTGAGCAACTGCGGGAACTTTATCTATCGGGTAAGTACCAGGTGGATGCCGCCGCGGTGGCCAGCCGGATTGTGGATGACTCCATTACTGCCTGAGGCACTTGCCGCGCATGACACCGCCGCCCGCCTCCCCTAGCCCTTCGCCTCTCTCGCAAACCCTGGCCACTTTGGAGCAAGCCGCCGAGATGTTGCGGAACCGCCCGCTGTCCGGCATGGAGGATTTTGCGCGCTTGATGGTCCTCAGTGCGGGCCACTTGCACGAAAGCCTCACACTCCAGCCTCTTCGTTCACATCGGCCCGCCGGCGAGGATGGCGAGCGGGAATTTCTCGCACTCACTACACAAATTGAACGGATCCGCCGATTGCTGGCTCATGCCGGCCATTTGGCCGGTGAACCGCCACCGGAAGTGGCGGCGCGGGAAGCCTCCAGCGGAACGGTTTTGGGGATCGGCTAAGACCCGGTGCCTCCGGCCCCCGCCCGGGCCTTTGATCTATGGGCGGAATATTTACCAGTCTCGTCACGGCCACCAACACGCTGAAGACGTTTGAGCGAGGCCTGGCCGTCTCCCAGAACAACGTCTCCAACGCCTCCACGCCCAACTTTGCTTCGCAGCGGCCCACTTTTGACGCTCTCCGGTTTGAGCCCAGCATCGGCAT
>JBIKMK010000587.1:0-3388 GCA_044359315.1 Bryobacteraceae bacterium
CGCCTTCACCATGGCCAGTGAAGTGTGCGCCTCCGGCAGGTTGGGGTCCAGTTGCAGCGCCCTGGTGGCCATGCCGCGGGCCTGCGTCATGTTCTCGCGCGGTGAGGCTGTGTCGAAAGCGAGCAAACCGTAACAATCCGCCAGGCCGGCATAGGCTTTCGCGAATGATGGGTCCAGCCGGACTGCTTGGTCAAACTCTTGGATCGCTTTGCGGAATCCATCGGCGGTCCGCTGATTCCAAAAGAACCTGCCCAGCAAGTAATTGCGGTATGCCGCTGGACTCCGGGTGTCCTGTTCCGCCAGACGCCGCTGCGCTTCGGGTTGCAACTGCAGCGCCAGCGCGGTGGCCAGATCCGACGCAATCGCCGCCTGGGCCGACGTCACCTGTCCCGGTTCCAGCCGGTACTGGCGTCCCCAAAGCTGCGCCCCATCTTCGGCGGCCACCAGTTCCGCGCTGACCACCAGAGTGGACCCCTGCTGGACCACGCGCCCGGTCACCAGTGCCCGGACCCCCGTTGCCCGGGCGGCATCCCGCGGGTCCGTGGCGTGGCCCTTGTAGCGAAACACCGTGCTCCGCGCCATCACCCGCAGGCCGGGCAGCCGGGACAGGCTGTTGATCAAGCCTTCCGTGAGACCATCGGCCAGAAACTCCAGCGTCTCGTCGCTGGAGAACGGCAACACCGCCAGTGAGTGGATGGCCCGTGAGCCTTGCCACTGCCGCCAAGCCTCCCAACCACCAACCCCCACCAGCCCCAGGGTGGCACCGATGGCCCAGCGCAACCGCAGCCGGGCGGACGTGCCGGCCTTTGCTGGGGCGGGTGGAACGACGGGCGGGGGATTGGTCGAGATCGGCGCAGCCTTCACAAGTCCATGGAGGCCTGGCGTCCCAACTGTTGCCGCCGCCACGGCCTGAGATGGAAAGCTGCCACCCAGTATCCGCTCATAAAGAGCCGTTGTAGTGGCCTCGGGCTCAGTCTCCAACTGCCGCCTTAGCTCTTCGACACACGCGCGATATTGGCCGATCGCCAGATGCCGCCGTCCACTGGCGGCGTAAGCCAGCATCAGGCCCCGGTGGGCGGTCTCATTACAAGGGTCTGCCTGAACTGCCTTCTGCCACACCTCCATGGCGGCCGGGTGATCTTCGGCGGCTTCGTGTAGGCGGCCCAGGCGGTCTAGCAGTTCTCCATAGCGCTGGGCCAGGCGTTCCCGGGACGCGGCCGCCCAGTCTTCGTAACGATCTTCCGGCAGCAATTCGCCCCGGTAGAGCTGAAGCGCCGCGTTCAGCGTGGCGATCAAGGGAGTGGCGAGGGCCAATCCGGCGGCCTGCTCAAAATCGATCGCATCGACCTGGAGTTCCGCGGGTGCCCGGAGAGCCAGGCGTTGGTCCACCGTGATCAGAAATCGGGAGGGAGAGCCCGGCTCCAACTGCGGCTCCAGCGCCCGGCGGGCCGCGTGCAGGGTCTTGTGCAGATTATTCTGGCCCAGCGAGGGCTCCAGTTCAGGCCACAGTCGCTCCACCAGTTGGTCGCGGTGCAACTCGCGCGCGGATTCCAGGGCGAGGATTTTGATGAGAGTTTTGGCCTTGCGGCGTGTCCATCGCTCTTCGGGGACGACTACACCGTCAACGGACACCGAAAATCCGCCCAGGAGTGTGATGTAGAGGGTTCCAGTGATGGGGATACTGGCCTCCTGCCGCCACTTGAGAATAGCACCGCGCCTCCGGTGGGGTGCTATTATTTAGGTTTGAGCCTATCCCGGTTCAATCCCCCTGAATGGAAGACGCTGGCGGTAGCATTGGTGCCCGGTTTGAAGAGTTGGTGCAGATCATGGCCCGGCTCCGAGGCCCCGACGGCTGTCCGTGGGATCTGAAGCAGTCTTTCGACTCGATCAAGCCCTACACGCTCGAAGAAGTTTATGAAGTGTTCGACGCCATTGACCGGCGCGACATGCCGGGTTTGTCGGAAGAGTTAGGCGACTATCTGTTGCAGGCGGTTTTTTACGCGCAGATGGCGGCGGAGCAGGGTCACTTTACGATTGCCGATTCACTGCAAGCCATCAACGAGAAACTAATCCGGCGCCACCCCCACATCTTTGGCTCCGGAGTCGCGCACACCGCCGAGGATGTCAAGCAGCGCTGGGATGAGATCAAGCTGGCGGAGAAGGCAAGCAAGGGTGAAGCGAAGCCGGAGCGGCTGCTGGCGGGTGTGCTGAAAAGCCAGCCGGCGCTGTCAGAGGCCCAGCAGTTGACGCGCAAAGCCGCCGAGGTGGGCTTTGATTGGGAGAACAGCCAGCAGGTGCTCGCGAAGCTGACCGAGGAATTGGCCGAACTGGCCGCCGCACCGGACCCTTCCGCCGTGGCCGCGGAAATGGGCGATGTCCTTTTCGTGGTGGTGAATCTGGCTCGCAAGCTGGGCGTTGATGCGGAACAAGCACTGCGCTTAAGCAATGCCAAATTCCGTTCGCGCTTCGGCTTCATCGAAAACCGCCTCAGCGAGATGGGCCGCCCCTGGAAGGAATCGTCGCTGGAGGAAATGGACGCCATCTGGAATGAGGCCAAGCAAGCCGAGAAGACGGCTGCCGAGGCCGCAAAAGGAACCAACCCGCAATGAGTGAAACAGCTGCTCGCCGCCAAGAGATCACGGTCCGTCAACTGACCCAGAATGCCGAGTTTGTCGAAGCCGTCAAGCTCCAAAAGACCATCTGGGGCTTTGAAGATATCGACCTGCTTCCGGTGCGTCTGTTCGTGGTGGCCTCCAAAGTGGGCGGCCACGTTTTCGGGGCGTACGATGGCGACAAGATGGTGGCGTTCTGCCTGGCCATCCCCGGCTTGAAGGCGGGCCGCAAGTATTACCTTCACAGCCACATGCTGGGTGTACTGGATGGCTACCGCGACCTGGGCCTGGGCCGCCGCTTGAAGCTCGCGCAGCGTGATGAAGCAATGACCCGCGACATCGACCTGATTGAGTGGACCTTTGATCCGCTTGAACTCAAGAACGCGTTCTTCAACATTGAGCGCTTGGGCGCTGTCATTCGCCGCTTTGTCTTCAATCAATACGGCACGACGTCCAGTTCCTTGCACGCGGGCCTACCGACGGACCGGTGCATTCCGGAGTGGTACATCACGAGCTCACGCGTCCGCAATCTGCTGGCCGGTCAGCCTGAACCGCGGCCGGAGATCGTGGCCCGCATTGATGTGCCGTCGGACATTGGCGACATCAAGCGCAGTGACCCGGCGCGCGCCCGCGAAATTCAGAAATCGGTGAGCGAACAGTTTGACCGCTACCTCTCGCAAGGCTTGGCCGTAGTCGCTTTTGACCGGGGCGAATCGACCGGCAGCTACCTGTTTGCACCCTGGGAGAACAAGTAAATGGCTTTCAAGATCGATCGT
>JBIKMK010000588.1:0-3387 GCA_044359315.1 Bryobacteraceae bacterium
ACCGTGGCTTTGAGATCATCAAGCCCGGCTTCTGGACCCAAGGCCCGGTGATGATCCAGGCGCTGAACATTCTGGAAGGCTTCAACCTGAAGGCGATGGGCCACAACTCGCCCGAGTATCTGCACACGGTGGTGGAGGCGGCCAAGCTGGCCTTTGCTGACCGCGACGCCCATTATGGCGACCCCAAGTTCTCGAAGGTTCCCGCCGCGATCCTCTTGTCGAAAGAGTATGCGGCCCAGCGGCGCAAGCTGATTGATCCGCGCAAAGCCTCGCTGGAACACCGCCCCGGAGCCCCCGGCGCGCAGTTGCCCGCCTCCAGCGCTTCGGCCGCCGAAGGCTCCGCGCAGGACACCACCTGCGTCAACGTAGTGGACCGCCAGGGCAACGTCTTCTCCGCGACGCCCTCCGGCGCGTGGCTGCCCAGCGTGATCGCGGGCGACACCGGCATTCCCTATTCAAGCCGCCTGCAGAGCTTTGTGCTCGACGATGGCCACGCCAACCAGTTGGCCCCCGGCAAGCGCCCGCGCGTGACGCTGTCGCCCACGCTGGTGCTGCTTGACGGCAAGCCGTACTTTGCGATGTCCACACCCGGCGGCGACAACCAGGATCAGGCGATGCTGCAAGTGGTGCTGAACCTGCTCGACTTCCAGATGACCTCGCAGGAAGCCGTGGAAGCACCCCGCTTCCAGAGCGAGCATCTCTACCCCTCCCTAGCCGGCGCCCGCTACGTCCCCGGCGGCCTATCGCTCGAAAGCCGCCTGCCCCGCCCCATCATCGAAGCCATGCAAGAGCGTGGCCACAAGGTGACGGTGAAAGGCCCGTGGTCAAACGGCTCCGCGCCAACGGTGATCAAGATGGATGGCGGAGTGCTGGAAGGCGGCGCTGACCCGCGCCGGGGTCGCTTTATCTTTGGGCGCTGATCTGTGCGGAAGCTACGCCGCGCCGCCGCCCGCGATCCAGCTACCGGTTTCCCGAACGGCTTCATGCCCTTTTCCAGCACGGTTTTCGGATACTGTCCGGTGCCACACAAAATGAAGGAACCGAAGTCTTTATACCAATCGCCATCGGGCGCAACGGGGTTAGTCTTAACCCAATCCTGAAGCGCCAACAAATCCGCTACCGAGATTTGGCGTTCATCCACTCGCTGAAGAAGATGCTGCCAGAGTGGCCGCGGCAGTTTAGAGAACTGGATCTTCGGCAATCGCATCCTTCCCGAAGATCGTGCGGATTAGGTCTTTGCCCGCCTCGTTCTTGCGGGCTGGATCGTTCTCGGTGAGGAACCGGTTGTAGGAGGCTTTCAGTTGTTCCTTCGCTTCCAACTCGGCACGAACGCCACGCTCGGCAAGAGCGACCAGGGCCCGGCTCATTGTGACGTGCTGCTCCTTAGCCGCGCGCCGGACCTCCAACGCCAGCGCCGCTGGGATCGTAACGCTCTGTCGAATAGATCTCGTTGAAGCCGGTTTGCGCCGTGTCGCCATAGCCGCAGAATAGCAGGAGTGCACCAGTGTGGTGCGGATCACCCGCGGCGAACGTCGCAGCATGGGTTCGGCCAGGAGTCGACACTACTCGACCGCTCTATCGCGGCAACTTCACCGCATTCGCACATTGCCCCGTCGCTTCAAACTCCGTGATGTTGCCGATCGTCGTCTCCGCGATGTTCTTCACCGCCTCATGCGTGAAGAACGCTTGATGCCCGGTGATCAGCACGTTGGGGAAGGTGGTCAACCTTGCGAAGATGTCATCTTGCAGCACTTGGCCGGACAGGTCTTCAAAGAAGAGCTCGGCTTCTTCCTCATACACGTCCAAGCCCAGATAGCCCACACGGCCGGACTTGAGGCCGGCGATGACGGCGCGGGTGTCGATCAGTGCGCCGCGGCTCGAGTTGATCAGCATCACGCCGGGCTTCATGCGCGATAAGGCCGTGTCGTCGATCAGGTGCCGGGTCATTGGCGTCAAGGGGCAATGCAGCGAGACGATGTCGGACTCGGCGAACAACTGCGCCAGCTTGACGTACTGGACGCCCGCCGCCTCGCACTCCGGGTTCACCGTCACGTCATGGGCCAGCACCTTGCAGCCGAAGCCGCGCATGATGCCCGCGAAGACGGCGCCGATCTTGCCCGTACCGATCACTCCCACGGTGCGGCCGTGCAGGTCAAAACCCATCAGGCCATCGAGTGAGAAATTGCCTTCGCGGATGCGGTTGTGGGCCCGGTGGATGTTGCGGTTCAGCGCCAGCACCAACGCCACCGCATGTTCGGCAACGGCATAGGGTGAATAAGCCGGGACGCGCACCACGGCCATGCCCAACCGTTCCGCCGCCGCTAGATCAACGTGATTAAAGCCAGCGGAGCGCAGGGCCAGCAGCTTGACGCCCTTCAGAGCTTCCAGCACCGGTGCGCTCAAGTTGTCATTGACGAAGGCGCAAACGGCGTCGTGACCTGCGGCCAGCGGCGCCGTTCGCGCATTCAGGTGAGCTTCCAAAAACGTCAGTTCGTGACGCCCACCGTTGGCCGCTGCAAGCGACGCTTCATCGTAGGGCTTCGACGAAAAGACGGCTACCTTCATGAGCTATGCTTCTCGCGCCACGCCAGCAGTTCTTTGGTCATCCGCTCCTTCACCGTCAGGAACTGCGGATTGGCGTACTGGTTTACCTTCTCGCGCGGGTCGGCGACGATGTCGAACAGGTCGCCCGGACCCTGGCCGCTATCGCGCAGCACCAGTTTGAAGCGGTTGTCGCGCATCATGTCGGTGTTGCGGAAGCCGCCGTACACAACATCGCGCCACGGCCGTTCCTTGGTGTACTTGGCCACCTTGCCGTAGATCTTGCCTTCCACCAGCGCACGATAGCTGTGGCCAGGCAGGTTGCGTTCCGGCGCGTCAACGCCGGTGATGTCGCACAGCGTCGGCAGCAGGTCATAGGTGGAGACCAGTTCCGGCCGCACGCTGGTCGGCGGCACCCGGCCCGGCCAACTCCAGATCATCGGCACCTGCATCACTTCCTCGTACATGTTGATCGGGTCAGAGGCCAGTCCCTTGCTCCACAGGCCATGGCGGCCCAGCAGGTAGCCGTTGTCCCCGGCCAGAATGATCAGCGTGTTGTCGCGCAGCTTGCGGTCGTCCAGCACCTTCAGCAGCGCGCCGATCTGATCATCCAGCGCGGTTGTCGCCGCCGCGGCCTTGCGCAAGTTGCCGGGGATGTCTTTCAACATCTCCTTCTCGCGGAGCGCGTTGGGCGCACCATTCTCCCAGCCGAAGGTATCGAAGATCTTGCCCGCATACATGTCGTAGTACTTCTGCGGATGGCCATCGTAGGGCGTATGCGGGTTCAAGTAGCCCACGGTGAGGAAGAACGGCTTGGACGCCGATTGCATGCCCAGGAAGTCGGCG